>CBDUEX010000077.1:0-6723 GCA_965366305.1 uncultured Bacteroidia bacterium
ATTATCCAACACATCGAACTTCCATGTTCACCCAATTCTATGGGCAGTTTTCAAACTACTTTTTTGAGCGGCACCCTAATAGCTGGACTCCAAAAGATGAGCTGCCTGATAATCTGGCTAGAGTCAATTATTCCCTTCACTTACCTATACTTCTTATTTTCCTCTTTGGTATGTTTATGATGTTCAACGATGCTATCAGAAATTTTTCAAGCGAATCTTTTATTCACCTAGTTATCATTTCCAGTTTTGTGCTCTTTGTAATGGTATTTAGTTCTCTATATCGCGACTTTACCTACATGAAATTGCACTACACCTTTCCAGCACTCTATTCTTTGATTTTCGCATTTTCAAAAGGCTTGAGAAAAGTTCCGTTGCAAAATTTTATTGCCATAATTCTACTTGCTGCTTCTTTATTGTATGTTATGGATGCATATCTTTTGATTGAGGTGCTCTATTCAATAAACATCTAAGCTCTTGGGAATTGATTATTCTAAGTTTTTAAGACCATGTATATTTGTCTCGTTGAAAACAATAACCAACTTAATTCAAAAACTTAAGCCTAAATCTAATGTAGTGTGGCTCATCTTTTTTATTTGTATGGCTCCACGTGTTATGTTGTTGCTTGCAAATAAAGAATGCAACGACGATCATATGACTCCGGTTTTATTGTGGCAACAAAATGGGGAATTTCCAGAAACGCATGATTGTTGGGAGTGCTTTCAACCGCCGTTTTTTTATTGGACCATCAAAACATTTGCAGCCCCTTTTCGAGTAAGTACTTGGCAAGGAATGTATACGGTAATTCAAATGTTCAATTTCTTTTTTGTAGCTGGAATCTTGTGGTTTCTTCTTAGGCTCATCGAGTCGTTGAATCTATCCAAATGGTTAAGTATATCAAGCATGTTGTTTTGGGGTATGAATCCTGAGCTTATTAGCATTGGAACCTTAGCCACAAACGATACTGTCACTATATTCTTTGGTTTTATAATTAGCTATTTGTTTATCAGACATTGGAGATCACCTATCCTTAAATTCGAAATACCCCTGGTTATACTTATTGCATTTTTAGGCATCACAAAAGGAAATGCATTGGTCTTTGGAATTGCATTGGCCGCCTTATTTGGCCTGGAGTTTTTACGTGATCGTAAATGGAATTTTAAAGTGATTGGAAGGCAATCGTTTTGGATGGTATTCCTATTTTTCTTTGTGGGATACTTTGGCAATTTCTTCGAAAAACAAGAAAAACTGGGTTATGCGTTTACCATCAACCAAGACAAACAAAACCCACCCAATATTTTTGAAGAAGACACGCTTTATTGGGGAAGAAAAGGAGTAACATCCGTTTACAACTCTTTCTTTAAACTGCGTCTTGGCAGCTTGCTAAAAACACCTTACAATGTGAACGATGGCGATGATTACCCAATGCATCGCACCTCTTTTTGGGGTCAGATGTATGGTCAATTTTCCAACTATACATTTGAGCGATATCCTGCCACTTGGGTTTCAAAAGACAACGATAATTACAACTTTACACGAGCCAATTACATTTTACACCTGCCCTTGTTCCTTTTGCTTTTGTATGGATTAGCCTTAGGGCTTTTTAGGCAAATCAAACGGCCTTTCAACAAAGAAATCGTTCACCTGTTACTCATCTTTGCATTTACATTTTTTGTGGCTCGATACAGCTACATTTATCGTGATTTTAGTAATATGAAGGTGATCTTTTTATTCCCCGTATTGCTATCGATAATTACCATTTTTAGTAAAACATTGCAATCCATAAAATTTGAACGGGTTATTGTTTTTCTACTATTTGCCTGCACAATAATCTATCAAATAAACTTTGTGTACCTGCTTCGGGTATTGATACCATAGATTTTTAATATCTTCGTTGCTTCTTAGTATTATGAGTAAGACAGACGAATTTAAAAGTGCCATTGAATCTGGATATACCTTCAAAGGGGATTCTATTCTATTGGGAGGAGCAATGATTGACGGAGAAGCCATTCCAGGACATCAAATTAAAGCACCACTTAAAACTATGAACCGACACGGTTTAATAGCTGGAGCAACTGGAACAGGTAAAACAAAAACATTACAAAATATTGCAGAACGACTTTCAGAAAAAGGAGTACCTGTTCTTATGATGGATGTGAAAGGTGATCTTTCTGGTCTTACACAAGCCAGTGATGGCCATCCAAAGATTGATGAACGTCATGTAAAAATTGGAAGCCCATGGAAAGGACAAGCTTATCCCTGCGAATTACTTACCATTTCGGAACAAGAAGGCACCAGAATGCGTGCTACAATATCGGAATTTGGACCAGTACTTCTTTCAAAAATTCTTGAATTGAACGACGTTCAAAGTGGTATAGTTTCGATTGTATTTAAATACTGCGACGACAACAAACTTCCTTTATTAGACATAAAAGACTTTAGAAAAGTATTGCAATGGATTTCTGATGAAGGGAAAGATGATATTGAAAAAAATTATGGTCGCGTTAGTCCTTCTTCGGTAGGTGCTATTATGCGAGCATTAATTACCATTGAAGAACAAGGTGCCGACGTTTTCTTTGGTGAAAAAAGCTTTGATGTTGATGATTTGTTGCGGGTAGACAAGAACGGAATGGGTTACATCAATATCCTTCGATTAGATGATATTCAAAGTAAGCCTAAACTGTTTTCTACATTTATGCTTTGCTTATTGGCAGAAATTTATGAGACTTTCCCAGAACAAGGCGATAGTGGCAGACCAGAATTGGTTATCTTTATTGATGAGGCTCACTTAATTTTTGAAGAAGCAAGTAAAGCTCTGCTAAGTCAAATTGAAACCATTGTTAAATTGATAAGAAGTAAGGGTGTTGGCATATTTTTCGTAACACAAAACCCAACCGATGTACCTGAAGATGTATTGTCGCAATTGGGTATGAAAATACAACATGCTTTGAGAGCGTTTACAGCTAAAGATAGAAAAGCGATTAAATTAACTTCTGAGAACTATCCCATTACTGAATACTACGAAGTAGATGAACTATTAACTTCGTTAGGTATTGGAGAAGCTATAATAACGGTTCTAAACGAAAAAGGAATCCCTACTCCACTTGCCCATACCTTGCTTACAGCTCCATCATCACGAATGGATGTAATAACAGATGCTGAGAAAAAAGAAGTGTTGCGGAATTCGGATTTGATTAAAACCTACGATGAAGTTATCGATAGAAATAGTGCTTATGAAATGCTTAATAAGAAGATGGAAGCTGCTGAAAAAATAGCAGAAGAAGAGAAAGAAGAAAAAGCCGCTCCAAAATCGAGGAGAAAATCTACTGCAAAAGACAAACCTTTGATAAACACCACCACTAAAAACATGATTTTACGAGAAGTTACACGTGGCTTGCTTGGTGTTCTTGGAATTTCAAGCACTCGAAAAAGAAAAAAAACAGGCCTATTTGGTTTTTAAATATGAAATTATCGATTCTTATCCTTTCACTTTCTGTCTCTATTTTATTTTTCGGTTGTAAAGATGATGTTCCTGAAGATACCGACTCAACTCGAACTAGCTATATTGAACTAAGCACTTCTTTTGGGCCGATGTACATTCACTTGTACGACAGCACACCTCAACATAAAGCCAATTTTGAAAAGCTCGTGAATGAACAGTTTTATGATTCAACAGAATTTCACCGCATCGTTACCAATTTCGTAATTCAAGGGGGCGACCCAAATAGTAAAGATAACGATCGCACCAACGATGGCAAAGGCGGAACAGGATATACAATTGAAGCAGAAATTGATTCAAGTAGATTTAAACACATGTATGGTGCCATAGGTGCGGCACGAACCACGAATCCTGCTCGACGGTCTAGTGGCTCGCAATTTTATATTGTAACCAATACTTCTGGGGCACATTTCCTAGACGGCGAATACACCGTTTTTGGTGAAATTGTTGGTGGAATGGATGTAGCCAAAACAATTGAAGGTCAGGCTAAAGACTCTAAAGATTTACCAGATGAGCGAATTCCAATGACCATTAAATATGTGAGTTTATCCAATCAAGAAATTCAAAACAAAGGAATAAAAGCTCCTATACAGTAAATGTTTTCAATTCTAATTCCTACTTGGAATAATCTTCCTTACCTGCAACATTGTGTGCGGAGCATACAACTAAATTCTTCCTATAAACATCAAATTATTGTGGTGGTTAATGAAGGAAATGACGGTACGGTAGATTGGTTAGAAACGCAAAACATTGAATACATTCACCACGCTAAAAATGTAGGAATCTGTATCGGTTTAAATTCTGCAACTCCATTAATCAAAAAGGATTACATCGTTTATCTGAATGATGACATGTATGTACTTCCCGAATGGGACAAGGCATTAAACGATGAAATTGAACAACTAGACCATCAACTATTTATGTTGAGTGGTACGATGATAGAACCCAGAGATACGGGCAATGCATGTGTACTGATTCAAGATTTTGGAGATGATTTGGAATCATTTAAAGAACAAGATCTTCTGAACTACCATCAACAAGCTACCAAAGAAGATTGGAGTGGAGCGAGTTGGCCACCGGTGCTTTTACCAACCACGCTTTGGAACAAGGTTGGTGGAATGAGTGAAGAGTTTTCTCCGGGGATGTATTCAGATCCTGATTTAAGCATGAAAGTTTGGAAAGAAGGTGTTCGATTCTTTAAAGGGATCGGAAAATCCAGGGTATATCATTTTGGAAGTAAGAGCACTCGAAAATTAGGCAAGAACATCGGACGTCAGCTTTTTCTAAAAAAATGGAGCATCACTTCCGGTTATTTCTATCGGAATTTCTTAAAAATGGGGAAAGTATGGCAAGGTGTTTTGCCGGATTATAATGTTTCTTTTCTTCATCGGATTATTAATTTGTTGAAGAGGTTTAGAAGTTAGAACTTTGATCTTTTTAATAATATAGAGTCTCTGTCTTATGGATATATTCTGTTTCCATACTTCAATTGGAAACCGTAATTTGGAAACTCATGACTCCTTTTATACATAGATTTGAACGGAATGTTATCGAGCCAAATCTCAGAAAAATGCTCTAAATTTATTCCTGCATAAGCGGATCTATGATCACTATAATTTGTTTTTAAAAAATCAATATCACCAATTCTTTGTGTAGTGACATTATCCACAATGGGTCTATATATATATGATTTACCATCATCCATAAAAACATTAGTCAAGTATTCGTAGAACTTGTTTTCTGAATCATTAAATTTTAGTGTATAGACTTTTAAAGAGTCTTCATCAAAGCGGACGTACCCAGAAAGTCCAATTGCGACTGAATCTGAAATAATCAATCCATTATGGAACTTACGTTTTATTCTTCTTGATCTTCCCACAACTTCGTAATATTGGTTGGATTCGATAGCATCTGTATCATTATTACCAGTAGTTTGATTTCGATGTATTAGTTGGGTGTTTTTTGTAACAAGATTGCCCAATGTAAACGTATCATAGAACGCATAGAATCTAACAAAATCTTTCCCTTCTGCTGAATCATGAATGAGGGTATCATGAAAATACCATTCAGCTCCCTCTAATGGATAAAAACTAAAGGGATTTTTGTGTGTAGGATCGTCAGTTTTGTCTTTGCAACTAAAAAATAGTGAGGTAATAACCAGAAGTGTAAAAAATTTTTGTGTGCTCATAAACTCCGCTATCTTTTTTATTGGCTACAGGTATATTAACTATGGATAGATTTGATTACCATAATGCAATTGATATGCTAACTTTTTATCTCCAACATTTCTTTTGAAGAAAGGGGCAATAGGCATTCCGTCAGTCCAGATATACGAAAAATTTTCTAGACTAATACCTGCATAAGCAACAGCATTTCCTGAATAGGTAGCTTTTAGAAAATCTATATCCTTTATTTTTACAGTCTCAACCATGACTGTTGTAGGTCTATAAACATAACCTTTATTCTCCTTAACAAATGAATTCATTAGATATTCATAATATTCATCTTCATTTTTATCATATTTTAAAGAATATACTTTTAGCGAATCTATGTCAAATCGAATGTATCCTGAAAATCCAGTGGTCAGAGAATCAGAGAGATTAGCTGCAATATCTGAAAGCCTTATCTGTCTTCTTGATTTACCATTAATTTCAAAGTACTCTCTTGTCTGAACTTCTGCTGTATCACTGTCCTGCTGAAAAGCGACTTTACTAATAAGACGAGATTGCTTAGAAACCAAATTTCCCAAAGTAAAGGTGTCATTAAATTTTAAAAAACGTACATCATCCTTGTGTGGACCATAATCATACCAGAAGCTATCATGAAAATACCATTCAGCTCCCTGTAATGGATAAAAACTAAAGGGATTTTTGTGTGTAGGATCGTCTCCTTTGTCTTGGCAACCGCAGAATAGTGAGGTAATAACTAGAAGTGTAAAAGTTTTTAGTGTGCTCATAGCTGTATGCAAGGTACGAAATCAAATTGTAAGATGTAAAAATTGGTCTTTGCTTTTGAGTATTATTTATGTCAAAAAATAAAAAATCGTAGGTATTAGCTCTTTCACACCTTTTCCCTTGCTCAAAAAGCACTAAAAATTTGACGCTTGTTTGCTCTTCGATAATAAATTTCTATCGAAATTTCACTCAGACCGACAAGCGAACCACGCACCTTTGTCACGCTGAGTGTTCGCCGTGGCGATCCCGATAGCTATCGGGATCGAAGCAGAA
>CBDUEX010000078.1:0-6714 GCA_965366305.1 uncultured Bacteroidia bacterium
ATGAACATTCACCTGCAAAACGCTCATATTTACAACTCACTAAACCAAATCACTAAAAAGAAATAATGAGATACTTAGCAACATTACTAATTACAATTCTCGCTTTTTGCTCATTTGCACAAATGGTAACAGTGAAAGAAAAGCCGTCGTTTTACCTCGGACAACGAGGAACTATTGATGTAAATCTTCTTACTCAGATTGGGTTTTCACCCATGCTTCAATCAGATATAAACTATTTTGAGCATAGTGATGAAGAATATGAAACAATCAACCCTTTTCACCTATTAATCAACCCTCAAGCGGAATATACTTTTGCATTAAACAACGTATTTGCGATGTATGTAAGAGGAGCATATGCTGTATCATCACGAGATCCGATTTATATGGGATCTGAAATAAGTGGCTCTAATAGCGTATATGAATCGGGAACGCCTAAGATAAAAAGGACTACTATGGGATTTGGTTTTTCTGTATTCCTTAACAACAAAGCTGCCATTGCTCCTATTGGAACACACTTTTCAATTGGCTTGTCTACACATAAAGTGGTTGCAGATCATAGTGGCATTCAATTAGGTACCCGTGATTACAATACACAAAAATTTGAAATCGTAGGTGACGTTAAGAATGAAATCGTAGAATTTGACTACAAATCACTGGACTGGGCATTTCAAATGAAAGATTTAATTGGACCTAAATTGTATTTAAAATACGGAATTGCAGGTTCATTTAATCTTGGTGTAAGAACGGGTTTAATTAGCGATACTTACAATTCTGAACCGACCGGGAAAGAAAGACAACTAGAAGCTGCTCGAGAAAGCTATCTGCTTAGAGACTTGGTTATTTTAAAATTTGGAGCAGGTTTCGTTATTCACTAATACTCCTTTTCTATATACTCTTTTTTACAACGAATAATTTCGTAGTAGAGAGTTAAGGCATCTACTGCAGCAATGTACGAAGGATGAAAACTACAGAATTCTTTGAATCGTTGAAGTTCTTCATCGTCATACGAAGTAAGGGCACGCACCACAATATCATCATATATTTTACCGGCTTCAGAATCTTGCCTATCTTTCTCCATTAGATAAGCATACTTTTGTTTCTCTTTACCTGCCCTACTATACCGATCATACAAATGGGTTATTGGGCTGCCAAGAACAGCTCCACTTTGTGCAGACCTATCGAGGTTTATTAACTCCATTCGCATGTCAATCACCTTTAACTTTTCACGCACTTTTTCCTCATCCGATTTACCTAAGTCATTTTTAACAAACTTTCGATCGAAGAGAACTCGAGGGCCTAAAATGGAAACAGTGAATTCTTGCATAACATAAACACGCGGTCTCAAATAAAAGAGATTGGTGTCTGCCTTCGCTTCGTTCGTATTAATAATTAAGGTGTCGTACGTTAAATGTGTCACCACCAGCTTCTCGCCTTTTTGGTAGGGAATTTCTACAAAACCATTAATATTACTAAGCCTTGCTTCGCCATTGGCATTGGCAATTTTGGCATATAGAATTTCTTCGCCATTATACAACGACTTAAATTGTGCCTTATAAATTCCTTTTTGAGCAAAGGTTAAGACAAAAGAAAAGAGAAATATGAAACCTAGGAATACTCTCACTTTTGATTACTAACGTACAAAGCAACAAAATAGTTACTGTACTTTCGCAATTTATTATGCAAAGAATACTAATAATTCTATATACGGCAGGTATTAGCTTGTTTGCCAATGCTCAACAACTAAATCCTGAGAAAATACAACCCGATTCAACTTCGTACGAGAATATCTTTGTTAAGAAAATAGCAGAAGATAGCCTTCAAAGCACCTTCGTTATTTGGATAAAGAATGAAGTTAAATCACATTTTCACGCATATCATACAGAATACGTTCATGTACTTTCTGGTAAAGGCATCATGACCTTGAATAATGATACATTTAATATTAAAAAAGGCGATGCAATTATTATCCCTAAAACCAGTGTGCATTCTGTAATTACTACATCTAGAAAACCATTGAAAGTGGTTTCTGTGCAAGCTCCCAAATTTGATGGCGATCGTGTTTGGGTTCATTAAAATCATTTCAATACATTTGAGGAATGCAAAAAACCATCTACCTTCTGCTTTCTGTTCTACTTTTCGCTTGTTCTAAAGCACCCAAAACAGATACTAGTTTTGTTTCTGAAGTGGACCAATACCTCTCAGATTACAATATCAAATTTCAACAATTAATGATTCCTGCAACCGAAGCAGCATGGAAGCTTAACACCTATATTTTAGAAGGAGATACTGTCACAAGCAAAATTGCCGAAGAAGCTGAAAAAGCAATGGTTGAATTTACAGGCAGTGAACTAAACATAACCACCGCCAAGAAATACCTCGAACGAGAATCTGAACTAAGTCCTGTACAAGTCAGACAACTAAAAGCCATATTATACAGTGCTGCAAGCAGTCCTTCCATTGTAAAAGACCTGGTTGAAGAGAAGATTAAAGCTGAAAATAACCAAACCACAACGCTTTATGGTTATAGCTTTATGCTCGATGGAAAGAAAATTAGCACCAACGATATTGATAAAATATTGGAGTCATCTACTAATTTGGTGGAGCGACTAGCAGCTTGGCAAGCAAGTAAAGAAGTTGGAAAAGAACTTAAAACAGGTTTAGAAAACCTTCGAAATCTTCGAAACAAAACAGTTCAAGCATTAGATTTTGAAGACTATTTTCATTACCAAGTTTCAGACTATGGTTATTCGAGCAATGAACTAATGGATGTTTGTAGAAACATGAATTCGGATGTTTGGCCATTGTACCGAGAATTGCATACTTGGGCCAGATATACGCTCGCTGAAAAATACAACGAAGAAGTTCCTGAATATCTCCCTGCACATTGGCTACCAAACAGATGGGGACAAGAATGGAGCTCAATGGTTTCAACCGAAGGTGTTGACTTAGATGGAGAGCTAGAAAAAAAAGGTGCCGAATGGGTAATGCAAGAAGGTGAAAAGTTTTGGATGAGCATGGGATTCTCTGCTTTACCTAAATCATTTTATGAAAAAAGCAGCCTCTATCCTCTTCCTGCTGATGCCAATTATAGCAAAAATAATCATGCCAGTGCATGGCATATGGATAATGCTTATGACGTAAGAAGTTTAATGAGTGTTGAACCAAATACTCGCTGGTGGGGAACTGTACTGCACGAGTTAGGCCATATCTATTACTATATGACTTATACCAACGATAGTGTTCCAATTATTTTGCGAGGTGGAGCAAACAGAGCTTATCATGAAGCAATGGGAACTCTAATTGGTTTAGCAAGCATGCAACAACCCTTTCTTGAAGGTGTAGGTTTAATGCCTCAGGGCATTGAAGTAGACGAAACTCAAGCAATGCTTAAAGAGGCACTAGACTACATTGTTTTGATTCCATGGGGAGCTGGAGTAATGACCGAATTCGAACATGATTTATATGCGAAAAACTTATCGGTAGATGAATTTAACAAACGCTGGTGGGAGCTAAAAAAGAAATATCAAGGCATTGTTCCTCCTTCAGATCGTGGTGAAGAATATTGCGATGCAGCAAGTAAAACACACATCAATAATGATGCTGCTCAATACTATGATTACGCTATGAGTAATATTTTATTGTTCCAGTTTCATGATCATATTGCTAAAAACATATTGAAACAAGATCCTCACAAAACCAATTATTACGGCAGCAAAGAAACAGGTGACTTTATGCGAGCATTAATGAAAGATGGTGCCAATTGCGATTGGAGAGCTCATCTTAAAACGCATTTAGGTACAGAGATGAGTGCCCAAGCAATGGTTGATTATTTCTCACCATTAATGACCTGGTTACAAGAGCAAAACAAAGGAAGAACTCATACGTTACCAGAAAGTATTTAAATTCGCTTTTAGGTGAATGTTATTGATTACATATACAATCAAAAAGGTTCTCAGCATGAACTGTTTTTAATGTTGCACAACTTTATTTCAGAGTACGAAGACATTCAATCCATTATAAAATATGGCATTCCTTTCTATTCAAAAAAAAAAGTGGTTTGCTATTTGAATCCACTTAAACCTATTGGAGTTGAGTTGGTGTTTTGGAATGCTCTTAAAATGAAGAATAGTTTACCCTTGCTTGATATGAAAAAAAGAAAATGGTTCGCAGGAATTTCTTACCATACAATTAAGGATATCGATTTTGAAGTATTGGATAAAATCATTACGGAAGCAATTAATTGCGATTCTCAATACAATAAAAGTATTTAGCCACAGTTCATTTACTTAACTTTGCTTTTTGTCTAAAACGAAAGAAATAGCACCCATTAAAAATAGGGTTAAAATACTTCCTGATGCTCCAGGAGTGTATAAGTATTTAGATAAAGATGGAACCATTATTTATATTGGGAAAGCGAAGAATTTAAGAAAACGAGTAAGTTCTTATTTTAACAAAATTCACTACGAAAACCGTAAAACCAAAGTTTTAGTAGGGAAGATTTGGGATGTGAACGTAACGGTGGTTCCCACCGAAATGGATGCGTTGTTATTAGAAAACAGTCTAATAAAAGAGTTTCAACCCAAGTACAACATTAACCTTAAGGACGACAAGAGCTTTCCACTCATAAAAATCACGAACGAACGGTTTCCTAAAATTTATCCGATGAGAAATCCGGTAAAGGATGGGAGTGATTATTTTGGACCTTATGCCAATGTAAGGCTAATGAAAATTGTGTTGGATTTATGCAAACAACTTTACCCAACTAGAAATTGCAGTTATACCCTCTCCGAAAAGAATATAGACGCAAAAAAGTTTAAGGTATGTCTTGAATATCAAATTGGAAACTGCAGAGGAGCATGTGAAGGGTTGGAAAGCGAAGAAGACTACCTCGATTCTATCAAACACATCAAGCATATTCTACGAGGAAATTTAAAAGAAGTAAAAGATCACCTCAAAGGGAAGATGCAAATAGCCTCAGCCAACTGGGAATTTGAAGAAGCAGCAAGATTTAAAAAACGCTTGGATATTCTCGAAAATTATCAAAGCAGAAGCACCGTGGTGAATCATCGCATTAATGACGTTGATGTGCTAAACTTGGCTCAAAACAAACGATATGCCTACGTTAACTACTTACGTATTTCGGGAGGAATTATCATTCAATCTAAAAACTTGGAACTCAAGAAAAAGATGAACGAATCTACTGAAGAAATACTTGAAATTGCCTACGGTGAAATCGCCAACTTCAATAGCAATACGGAAGAAGTAATTGTTCCTTTAAAAATGGAAATTGAAGGGAATTTCACAATCCCAATTACCGGAGACAAAAAGAAATTACTACAACTAAGTAAGCGAAATGCGGAGTTGTACATGCAAGAAAAAACCAATCAATACGAAAAGCTAGACCCTGACTTAAAAGTAAATCGCATATTAACTACGATTCAAAAAGACTTAAAGCTGAAAGACCTTCCGGTGCACATGGAATGTTTTGACAATTCCAATATTCAAGGTGCGTTTCCAGTGTCTGCTTGTGTTGTTTTTAAAAATGGAAAACCTAGCAAAAGAGATTATCGCCATTTCAATATAAAAACGGTTGAAGGACCTGATGATTTTGCAAGCATGTATGAAGCTCTAAGCAGACGATACAGTCGAATGGTAAAAGAAGAGCAAAGTCTGCCACAACTAATTATAATTGATGGCGGAAAAGGACAGCTTTCCAGTTCAGTTAAGGCTCTAAAAGATTTAGACCTCTATGGTAAAATTGCTATTGTTGGAATTGCTAAACGACTAGAAGAAATTTACTACCCCGAAGACAGTCTTCCGTTGTACATTGACAAAAAATCAGAATCATTAAAGGTAATTCAACACATGCGAGACGAGGCTCATCGCTTTGGTATTACGCATCACCGAAATAGAAGAAGTAAAGGGACCATCGTTAGCAAACTCACTGAAATTAAAGGCATTGGTGACGAAACGGCATCCGAACTTCTTAGAACATTTAAATCAGTAAGTAAAATTAAAAAAGCAAGCTTAGAAGACATTGCTTCTGTGATTGGGCCGGCAAAAGCAAAATTAGTTCGAAAATTTTTTGATGCATAAAATTTCAGAATTCATAAAAGCGAATGGATTGGATGCATTTAAGCAGTGTTGTTATCGCTATGCCTCAGATTTTGAGCATAGTTGCATCTTAGACAGTTGCTCTCTTAACACCGGCGTTGCTACGGGCAAATATGAGTTTCTAGCAGCATTCGGTGCTGAATTGGTTGTAAAATCACATCATGAGATTCAAGATCAGATGAATGCGGGGTTGTGGCTGTTTGGTGTTTTGTCGTATGACTTGAAAAATGAATTTGAAAATTTAGAAAGTTCGAATCCTGCTTTTATAGACGGACTTGAATCCATTTTCTTTTCACCTAAAACACTAATTACCATAGATAAATTTGGTGAAGTGGCATTCGTAAAGGGAGCATTAAACGAAAGCTTTTATGAATCATCTAAACTCTATGCAGAACAAACAGCTGTTTCAAAAGAATTGAACCAAGTTGACAAGGCTGAATACTTAAAGAAAATTAACAAAATCCATCAACTCATTCGAGAAGGCGAAGTATACGAACTTAACTATTGCCTCAACTTTAAGCATACGTACAAAAACTTTAGCCCAACCGATTTCCAAATTGAATTGTTGCAAAAATCGCCGGTTCCAATGGCGTCATATTT
>CBDUEX010000079.1:0-6706 GCA_965366305.1 uncultured Bacteroidia bacterium
CTGCCTATTAAAGACATCCTTTCTCCGCTCGAGCCCATTGAATTTAATCCGTTATTTGGGAAAGAAATTAGTTTGGAGTTTGAAGGATACATCAATTCAATTCTTTCAGGTGAAAAAATCAAAAAATCCTTTGGAGAAGGATTAACCTATAAAGAGTTTATGGAAAGTCCACAGGCGAGCCCAAGTATTTTTTCTCCAGAGTTGAGTAGAATTCATGAGGGCATCGCCATAAGAGATTATGAATGGGAAGTACGACATCATTTGCAACCACATATCGTATATATTTCATTAACAAGCGGCTATAAAGTGGGGGTAACAAGAGAAACCAATGTGCCGTATCGTTGGATTGACCAAGGAGCTGTTCAAGCAGTAAAGCTTGCAGAAGTTCCTTACCGTCAATTGGCAGGATTAATTGAAGTATCGCTTAAAGAACACATTTCAGACAAAACTTCATGGCAAAAAATGCTGAAAGGCATCATTGAAAACCCTAAAGACATTCTTACTGTTCGCAACGAAATGGCAGAATTAGTACCCGAAGAATTACAAAGTTATTTGGTCTCAGACGAGAATGTTACCGAGATTCAGTATCCAATTGAATTTTATCCAGAGAAAGTTAAGAGTATTAAACTGGATAAAGAAAAAGTTATTGAAAAAAAGTTAATTGGTATCAAAGGCCAATACCTCATTTTTGAAGACGGTTCGGTTATGAATGTAAGAAGCCATAGCGGGTACAGAATAACATTGGAAGCGTAAAACACTAAAAGTGTTTCAATAAAAAACCCTTACTTAGTTAAGCAAGGGTTTTTCTAAAATTGGAGGTTTAAGACTCCAATCAAATTCGGGGTCATTATTTGAGGGTTAATTAGAATGTGAATATAAATTGTTTACCAATTTAGTCATACTCAAAATTCATAAACTGTCAAATTCATTCCATGAACCGTAAAATAAACGCTTAAATGGGTACGTTACACCTTAATATCTTGTAGAGCCTTTTCGAAATCAGCTTTTCGTTCACGTGCCACTTTTACCTCTTTTGTATTGGTAAGTACAATAATTCCTGTTTGTCTTGTGTAGCTATTAATATGATTAATATTGATGATGGAAGAGCGATGAACACGGATAAAATTTCGGTGTCCTTCAAGAGCTTCTTCAAAGAATTTAATTTTTTTACTTACCAGGTATACTTGCTTATTAACCAAACAAACTTTTGTATAAGAACCGTCTGCGTCTAAACAAGCAATATCCGGAATGTCAACAAACTTTAAGCCATCGGCCATAGGTAGTGCCAATTTTTTAATTTCCCCATTTGTAATATTTACTTCTAGTAATTCTAGCCTACTTTGCATCGAGGCCAATTCAATTTTACTTCTCACTTTTGCCACGGCAGCTTCAATTTTGTCTATTTGAATAGGTTTCAAGATGTAATCAATAGCGGATACTTCAAAGGCTTTTAAAGCATATTGATTGTATGCTGTAACAAATACTATTTCAAAATCAATAGTATCAAAGAACTTAAGCAATTCAAAACCATTGTATTGTGGCATTTCTATGTCTAAGAACACCAAATTGGGTTTCAATTTTTTGATTGAATCAACTGCTGTGATATAATCAGCACAGGAGTCCAGTATTTCAACTCCTTCAACATACGTGGTTAAAACATTAGTTAGAATGTCTCGAGCTCCTTGCTCGTCATCTACTATGATAGCTGTAATCTTTTCCATTTTATTTAAGGGGTAAAGTACTTTCTAAATCGTACTTCTACAATTGTGGTCCATTTATTATCAGGATTTTGAGAAAAGTCAAATATCTCAAAATCTATCTTAAAAATGGCTTCTGTATTTATTAAATCAATTCGTTTTGAGATTGCATCTCCACTAAAAGAACGATACTTAGATTGTCGCTTCTTAATTTTCATGCCTTCTTTTAATCCCACTCCATTGTCTTTTATTTGGAAGATTAAATCATCTTTATTTCGAACGATTTGTACTTCTAAGTTTTTATCTCCAATATGATGAAGCAATCCATGCTTCAAAGCGTTTTCTAAGAAAGGTTGAATCAGCATGGGAGGAATCGAATTTTGCTCCAGTTCATCTTCAGAGAAACTATAAATTATGGAATAGTTTAAGTCTTTAAATCGGAGCTTCTCTAAGTCTAAGTATAGCTTCAGTAAATTGAGTTCTCGTGAAAGAACTACTGATTCTTTGCTACTATCTTCCATTGTTTTTCGAACAAGGTCGCTAAAAAGTCCCAGGTAGCGGTTACTGGCACGTACATCTTGCTTTAAAATTAAATCTTGGATAGAGTTTAAGCAATTGAAAATAAAGTGCGGGTTCATTTGAGCTTTAATGGCTGTTAATTCCGATTCAATTAACCTCCTTTCCAGCTCGCGTTTAATATTTTTAGTTCGTTGCCTATAGCTTGTAAAAATAGAAAATACCGTAATAAGCACTAAAACTGCTAGTAAATAAAACCACCATGTTTGCCAATACGGTGGAGTAATCTCAAATGAAAATTCCTTCCAATCACTTGAAAAACCAGCTGGATTAATTATTTGAGCTTTAAAGGTATACCTGCCCGGAGATAGACTCTTATATTCAATATCGCCTTTGATACTGCTAACTAATGCCGTTGTTTTATCAGACCCTACCAATTGGTAATGAATTTTACTTAATCCATGGTGCTTGAAATCTCGGTTCCGAATTTTAAAGATAAAGTGATTCTCTAAGTAATTGAAAATGCGTTGCTGAGATTTAATCGGAATTTTGTTATTGACAACTTCAATAAAGAGGTTAGGAGCACTTGATTTATCATTTTGCTGGTTTAGCGAATAGTGAATAAAGCCTCTGTTTGAGCCAAGCCATAGCACATCGTTATATAGCACTCCACCACTCAGCTGCATATTGGGTGAAAGTTGTAAAGGCAATTCGCTCAATTGGTTTCGTTCGCAATTAAAAACGAATAACTTTTGTTTATCAATTAGGTAAATGTTGGCATCTTTAATAATTCCACCTACTAAAAAGTTTTTATCCAATTCGGCAATAAAATCTGTAGCATAGGTGTTAGAATTGATCTTATAAATTTTGCCTGAAGTACTTATTGCAAATACGCTGGTTTCATATTCAAAAAGAAGTTGAATGTCGAGGGGAACATTGTTGTATTTGATGTATTTATTGATAGATCCATTTTGATGACAAGCAACAAGACCTTTTGAACTTGCAACAAAATACTCTTTGGTGTTTTCTACCCAAATGGCATCGATACAACGATTGTACAACGGACCTATTCGTTGATTGGTTGCAGCCATACTGGGGTCGAAGAGGTGAGCTCCATTGATGCTCGAAAGGATTATCAATGAATCTTTATACCAATGGTGACGTTTGATTAATGAGGAAGAAATTTCAAAATTGTTATTGAGCTCAAAGTTTTTATAATGCTGTAAACCAGTAGAGTTTTGAACTATAAATGAGTTTGGTCTTCTTTTGTCTGCTATGAGATATACATTAGACAAAGCATTGATGTTTGGGATCGTGCTAACAATGTTAGTTATCGGGTCTAGTATATAGGTTTTGTTGGATGAGATTGAAAAGATTGAATTGTATGAAGATTCAAGTCCTTTTACAGGTTCATCTGTGGTGAGAAGAAAATTGTTGACATTACTAATAAGAATTAATCCGTTATTTTGGGTTCCAATCCAAATGTTTCCTTCGCTGTCTTCGAAGATATAATTAATAATATAATCGGAGAAGATGCTTTGAGTCTTTTTGGCACCTGCTCCGGTAAATTCTAGTCCTTCTTCAAATGCTTTTATTACCCATTTGTTGTTGTTGCTGCAGTTATACCAAATTGCAATGTTATCCTTCTCTTTTGCTGGTTTGAAATTTCCATTTATATCTGCTTTGTAATGAAAAAAATCGTTATCAACCTTTCGGGTATAAAAACGGGGAGAACCATTAATGAGGATGAGACTTTCAGTATTGCTTAGTTCAGTCTCAAACGCATGTTGTTTATTGGATTGGATGTTTACCTTACTGCCTTCTACTGTAATTTTGTCGCGTAACCCTGTGGTATAGAAGGTCATCCTTTGATGATCCTTGTAGTTTTTATATTGAAACCTTGCAAATGCATTTTCATAGCCAAAAATGCATGTTCTATTGGCTAAAGAATCAATTTGATAGAGGCTGTCATTGGATATAGTATAGATGTAGTTTTCAGAACATACCATGGAAGTATATTCTTTGGCATTTGGAACATCGTTCTTCTTAAAAAGTACTATTTCTTCATTTCGGAACGTGTAAATGTTACCGGTGATTGTGGTAAAATACAGCCTTCCACTTTTGGCAATGGTTGGTTGAAAGAAATCGTTACCACCAAGCTGTTCGTTTTTGTAATTCTTAAAATTAAGGCCATCATATTTGTAAACACCATTACTTGTTGTTAGCCAAATATTGCGATCTAGATCTTGCGTTATACCGTAAATTTCTATGCCTCGCAGCACATCATTATGGCCAATTTGCTTGTAAAGTGGCTGCTGCCCAAAAATTATTAGGCTTGCAAAAAGGCTAAACCAGAGAATTATAAATCGGCTGTATAGTATTGATTTTGTAATACAGCCAAGATAACCAAAATTGTGATGTATATAAATGATAAAGGATGAGATAACTTAACAAACAAAATCCCAACTTAATCCTTCTTATTAGTTGAAATGTTATTGCACTAATTTCTTATTACTAAATTCGCATCATTGGGACATACACAAACATCCGAACGTAAAAAAGACCACATCGACTTAGCTTTTAAGTCGGTTGTAGATCAACAAGATTCACGATTCTATTACGAGCCACTTTTTAGTGGTCATCCAAAAGATGATTTAGAACCTATCAATTTCGCAGGCAAAAAAATGTTGGTCCCTATTTGGGTAAGCAGCATGACCGGCGGCACCAAAGAAGCAGGAACTATTAACAGAAATCTTGCAAGAGCATGTGGAGAATTTGGAATGGGAATGGGTCTGGGTAGTTGCAGAATTATACTAGAAGACGATACCTATTTAAAAGATTTTCAATTGCGAAATCTAATTGGAGATTTTCCGCTTTTTGCAAATCTTGGTGTAGCCCAGTTGGAGGAATTATTCCGAAATAATAAAAAACATCTGGTCTCTGAATTAATCAAAAAAACCGAAACAGATGGTCTTATTATTCATGTAAATCCACTACAGGAATGGTTGCAACCCGAAGGGGATGTGTTTCAGAGTCCTCCTTTGGATACCATTTTGCGTAGTTTAGAATTGGATATTCCTATTATCGTAAAAGAAGTTGGACAAGGATTTGGTCCTGAAAGCCTAAAGCAATTGATGATGTTGCATTTGGCGGCTATTGATTTTGGAGCTCATGGCGGTACCAATTTCAGTAAATTAGAAATGCACCGAAGTGGAGATATGCGACACGAAGCATTTGATAAAGTAGCTTCGTGGGGCCATAGTGCAGAAGAAATGGTGGGATTCTATAACAAGTTAGAAGATGAATTGTCAGGTCTTAATAGAAAATCTGATATTATCATAAGTGGCGGAGTCAAGGACTTTATGGATGGATATTATCATACAGAACGCATCAATGCGAATGCGATATACGGTCAAGCATCTGCCTTTCTAAAACATGCTCGTGGAGACTATAAAGAACTAGCAGAGTACGTAAGCTTACAAATTGAAGGATTGAAATTAGCGAAAACGTATTTGAGGTTGAAGAGTAAGATATGAGACGTAAGATTTGAGACATGAGATGAATTATGCATGATTTTAAAAAGTTTAAAGTTTGGCAACGAACAAGATTATTCACTAAGGAGATTTACCAGTTAACCAATTCATTCCCAGAAGAAGAGCGTTTTGGAATAACAAGTCAGATTAGAAGAGCTACTATCTCAATTTCAAACAATATTGCGGAAGGATGTGGCAGAAATACGGATAAGGAGTTCAAGCAATTTCTACATTATTCTTATGGGTCAGCAGTAGAAGTTGAAAACTTAATGATTTTAATTTCTGATTTACGCTTTGCTCATGAAGATAAAATTAGAATATTGTACGAGGAATTAATCGAGATACAAAAAATGTTGTTTACCCTAATAAAGAAATATCAGTGAATAATCTCACATCTCACAATCTTAAATCTCATATCTACAAATGATAAAAGGATTTTCAAAACTTACCAAAGAAGCTAAAATAGAATGGCTGGTTCAAAACCACTTCAACAATTCTGAGGAAGCCTTAAAAACAATAGAAACATATTGGCATAGCGACGCTAAGTTGCAAAAATTGCACGATGAGTTTATAGAAAATACAATTTCTAATTTTTACATGCCTTTTGGTATTGCACCAAACTTCCTGATCAATGGAATTGACTACTGCGTGCCAATGGCAGTTGAAGAAAGTTCGGTTGTTGCAGCTGCAGCAAAGTCTGCCAACTTTTGGTACGATAAAGGGGGATTTAAATCGGAAGTGTTAAGCACTACTAAAATTGGACATGTTCATTTTCTTTGGGAAGGAAGTGATAAACAAGCATTAGCACAATTTATAGCAAGCATCGACTCAAAGTTTTATTCTGAAACAGAAAGCATTACAGCGAATATGCGTAAGCGTGGTGGTGGAATATTAGGAGTTCAATTAGTAGATAAAACCTCTGATATCGATAATTATTATCAGCTTGAGGCGGAGTTTGAA
>CBDUEX010000080.1:0-6700 GCA_965366305.1 uncultured Bacteroidia bacterium
ATTGTCAACTTCTCGCATGCCTTCGGATGTCATTTCGTAAATGCCTAATTCCAGTGAGCTACCAAATCTATTTTTTAGTGTTCTAAGAATCCGATAACTATGTTGAGTCTCTCCCTCAAACTGCAATACCGTATCTACCATATGTTCTAATAGTTTAGGTCCTGCAAGCTGACCTTCTTTAGTAATATGACCAACAAGTATAATAGGTACTTCATTCTTCTTAGCATAGTTAATGAGTAAGGCACTTGTTTCTCGTATTTGAGAAATGGTTCCAGGTGTTGATTCCAAATATTTTGAAAACATGGTTTGTATAGAGTCAATTATAACAAACGCTGGCTTGGTAGTTTTTAAATGTTGAATGATTCCTTCTACACAAGTCTCATTTAACAATAGACATTCTTCGTTGGTTATGCCAATGCGATCTGCTCGCATCTTAATTTGATTTAAGCTCTCTTCCCCACTAACATACAACACCTTTTTGTTCATTCGTAAGGCAGATTGAAGTAATAATGTGGATTTACCGATACCAGGTTCGCCGCCTAAAAGAATAACTGATCCAGGAACTATTCCACCACCTAATACTCGGTTTAATTCTGTTCCAGGTGCTTTTAAACGCGTTAACTCTAGTCCTTCAACTTTATTTATTGGAGTTACAATGCCTTCCAGTTCGCTTAAGTTGTATGTTCCTTCCTTAGATTTGGATACGGTTTCTTCTTGAATTGAGTTGAATTCACCGCAAGAGAAGCATTTGCCCATCATTTTAGCGTAGTTCGCACCGCAATTTGAGCAGATATAAGCTGTTTTAGTTTTTGCCATGAATGTTTTTTCTATTTAATTGACCTTTGGTAAAGCGAAAATGGCTGTTTTTATAGTTTTTAAAAAATATTATACAATCAAATGCATTTTTGAGTTCTAATAAGAAAAATAAAACCTTAAAATAATGTTGATAATGCAAACCGATAGGCAAATTTTTCTATTTTTGTCCGCAATACGTAATAATAAGTCAAATAACAAAATGAAAAAAATCACATCCTTATTAATGTTGTTATGTTTAATGACATTTAGTGTACTTACAGTTAACGCTCAAAGCGAAGAAGCAGCACCTGCTGCCGCAACAGAAGAAGTTGAATCAGCTGAAGAAGCTCCAGCAGAAGCACCCGCAGAAGCAGCAGAAGAAACTGAAGAGTCCGCAACCGAGACTCCAGCTGAAGAAGAAAGCGGTCATCAAGTACTAAAAAAGAAATTTATTGAGGGTGGTCCTGCGTTTATGGCACTACCATTACTTTGTTTAATTCTTGGATTGGCAATTGCTGTCGAGAGAATTATTTCTTTGTTCTGGATGTCTATTAACACTGATAAATTTGTTGAACAAATTGAAGCTGAAGTAGTTGCCGGAAATATTGAAGGTGCTAAAGAAATTTGCAGAAACACTAGAGGTCCTGTAGCCAGTATATTTTATCAAGGTTTAGATCGATCCTCCCAAGGATCTATTGAAGTGGTAGAAAAAGCTGTAGTTGGATACGGTTCTGTACAAATGGGTCAGTTAGAAAAAGGACTGGTTTGGTTGTCACTATTCATCGCTCTTGCACCAATGCTTGGTTTCATGGGAACGGTAATAGGTATGATTGAAGCATTTGACACGATTGAAAAAGTAGGAGATATTTCTCCAGCAGTTGTTGCAAAGGGTATTAAAATAGCACTTCTTACAACAGTTGCCGGACTTATAGTTGCAATTATTCTTCAATTATTCTACAACTATCTTGTTTCAAAAATTGATAGCATTGTAAACAGAATGGAAGAAGCTTCAATATCATTAGTTGACATCTTAGTTAAAAACAAAATAGTAAAAGCATAATGAATAATATTATTAAAATAGGATTTTATATTTTAGTAGTAATAGCCATTATCGTAGGTATTGGAGTATTTATTTGGGGTGGAAGCAATCCAACAAAAGGAAGTTCTATAAGTTTAGTAATAACTTATATCTTACTTGGTTTGGCAATTGGTATAACTCTAGTAGCTTCAATAGGAAACATTATACAACATCCTAAGTCATCATTAAGATTGATAGTTGGGATAGTTGCAATGTTGGTTATTGCTGGAATAGGATATATCGCGTCTAAAGGAGAGGTACTGGATTCTTATATTGATTTTGGAGTTACTAAATCAGCTCAGTCAAAAATGATTGATGCTGGATGGTACTTGGTATATGGAATATTAGGAATTGCAGTAGTTGGAATAGTTGTATCAGAATTCTCAGGATTATTTAAAAAATAAGAAGAAATGGCAAGAAATAGTAGAGGCATACCTGAAGTAAATGCTGGTTCTATGGCAGATATTGCTTTCTTGTTATTGGTTTTCTTTTTGGTAACAACAACAATGGATATCCCTACGGGACTTCAAGTTGCTTTGCCTCCAATAACGAATGAACCACCACCTGAATCTCAACAAAGAAAACGTGAAGTGTTAGAAGTTTTAGTCAATGCGTCAGATCAATTGTTGGTAGAACAACAATGGATGACGATTGATAAGCTTAGACAAAAAACAATAGATCACTTAACCAATGAAGGTAAGGATCCAACATTGTCTACTACTTCATCAAAGGCGATTGTATCTCTTAAGAATGATAGAGGTACGTCTTATGACATGTATGTTCAAGTTTATAATGAGCTTACAGCAGCCTATACTTTTGTGAGAAATGAATATTCACAGCAAACTTTTGGCAAGCCATATGACAAGTTGAGAACCAAAGCTCAACAAGATGAGGTTAGGAAAAAATATCCTAAAAAATTATCAGAGGCAGAACCAGTTAATAAAGGAGGGAATTAATGTCTAAGTTTAAAAATAATAAAGGAAAAGCTTTACCAGCTATTAATACATCAGCATTGCCTGATATTGTATTTATGCTTTTGTTCTTCTTTATGGTTGCAACAAAGATGAGGGATAGAGAAATGAAGGTGAAAACGCTTCTACCTAAAGCCACAGAGGTGGAAAAACTAGAAAAAAAATCGCGTTTGCACTATATTTTCGTTGGACCTCCAATGCAGTCTGAACTATATGGAACAACTCCACGTATTCAATTAGACGATAAATTTGCAACGGTGGATGATATTCAAGATTACATTACACTTAAGAATAGCGAAAAGGATGAGAAAGAAGTGCCATATATGACTACTTCTCTTAAAGCTGACAAAACGGTAAAAATGGGTATAATTACAGATATTAAACAAGAATTACGTGAAGTAAATGCTTTAAAACTGAGTTATACTGCATCTAAAGATATAGGTGACGATTAAAACACACTTAAATTTATTTTTAAAAGAGAGAGCATTTGCTCTCTTTTTTTGTTTATACCATAAATACTCGTGTAAATTGCAGTGGTTTAAATGTCAAATACGCTAGCTTATATAAAGTCTCCAATAGAAGATGAACTGAAAATCTTTGAAGATAAGTTCAGAGAAAGCGTACGCAGTAAAGTGCCTTTGCTGGATACCATTATGAACTATATTGTTAAACGCAAGGGAAAGCAAATGAGGCCACTCCTCGTGCTCCATTGTGCAAAGTTGTTTGGTGATATAAATGAAACCACTTATAGAGGTGCCGCATTGGTCGAACTGCTCCACACTGCCACGCTGGTTCATGACGATGTTGTTGATGAAGCAAATATGCGAAGAGGCTTCTTCTCAATAAATGCTTTGTGGAAGAATAAAATTGCTGTATTGGTTGGAGATTATTTGCTTTCTAAAGGCTTGCTACTCTCTCTAAAGAACAAAGACTTTAAGTCGCTTGAAATCTTATCTACTGCCGTAGAGCAAATGAGTGAAGGGGAGTTACTTCAAATGGAGAAGGCACGAAAATTAGACATTACTGAAGAAGTATATTTTGATATCATTACTAAAAAAACAGCATCTCTTTTGGCAAGTTGTTGTGGAATAGGAGCCTATAGTACAAACCAGGATGAAGAAAACCTTGCACGTATTCTTGAAATGGGTGAAGCACTTGGTATTGCATTTCAGATTAAAGATGACCTGTTTGATTACGGCGACAATAAAATAGGTAAACCAACAGGTATCGATATCGTTGAGAAGAAAATGACGCTCCCTTTAATCTATGCGTTAAACAACGCTACTAAATCTGAGAAGCGAAGAATCTTAAAGATTATTAAAAATTCTAAAAAATCGAAAACACAAGTTGACGAAGTAATTTCTTTTGTTCAAAGTAAAGGAGGTATTCAATACGCAGAAGAAAGAATGCTCGAATACAAACAAAAAGCGGAGTCTATCTTAAATAATATTCAATCTGAATCGTCGGTTGAATACATTTCTGCGTTAATAACTTACGTTATTGATCGAAAAAAATAATTTTTATTTTACAGGTAATCATCTGTAAAAGAGCTAGTTACGAAGTTGTCGAAAATAAATTTTAAATTTTGATGCAACCATCATAGGGTTTAGCTTGACCAATAATCAAACAAATGCTAAATGTTATGATACTTACAAAAACACAAAAGATTTTTTTACAAGGTAAAAGACTTTTATTACTTATCCCAGCAGTCTTATTTTTAATAACGTCTGCTTTTTCTCAATCTACTACTTGTTCATCAGATTTTGATTTCAAGATAGACCACAACACTAAGAAAGTGGTATTTGAAGCTAAATCAAGTCACACACCAGCGGTTTTTGCCTATGATTTAGGCGATGGCTCATTTGAGCGTGGACAAAGAATAGCACATACGTATAGTGCGGCAGGTAGCTACAAGGTTACCCTTACTACAATCGCATTTAATAGTTCAACAAACCAAAGATGTACAACAAAAGTTTCTAAAAAAATTGAAATCGTTGATTGTGATCGATTAAAGATTGCTTTTAAATATGAGGTAGAAGGATTGACAGTGAAATTGAAAGGTGAAACGAACAGTAACAATGTGAGCACAGGCTTTAAATTTGGGGATGGAAGTGGTGAAAGAAAAGACGAGGTTAAACATACATATGCTAAACCAGGTATTTATGAAGTTTGCTATATAGCTGAAGACCTTACTTATGGATGTAGAAAAGAAGAATGTAAGAAAATTATCATCTCAGCTCCATGTGACTTAGAAGCAAAATTTGAGTACAGACAAGAAGATGCTGATTTTAAATTTATAGCTAAAGCAAGTGATTCTCCAGCTCGATTCTTATGGGATTTCGGAGATGGAAATAAAGCTAAAGGAGACGAAGTTAAACACAGCTACGACAAACCAGGAGATTACAAAGTTTGCTTAACTGTATATGCTTTAAACGCAACTAATGACCAAATATGTACTACAAGAGTTTGTAAAAAAGTTACGGTTGAAGATGACAACGATTGTGGTTTAAGAGCAAAATTTGAGTACAGACAAGATGACAATCAATTCAAATTCTTAGCAAAAGCAAATCAATCACCAGCGAGATTCTTATGGAATTACGGTGATGGAAATACGGGATCTGGAGACGAAGTAAAACACGAATACGATAAACCGGGAACGTACCTAGTTTGCTTAACTGTTCTTACTAAGAATGCTACAACCAACCAAGTATGCTCTACAAAAGTGTGTAAACGAGTTGTTGTTGAAAAGCCTGAATGCCAATTGAAAGGTAACTATGATTACAAGACTGAAGGTTTAGGATTAGTTGCAGAAGCAGAATCAAATGAAAGAAATGTACACTACTTCTGGAGTTTTGGTGACGGAACTGACGCTACAGGTAAAGATGTGAAGCATAGATATAAAAAACCAGGAGTATATGAGGTTTGTTTAATTGTATTCAACCCACGTACAAAATGTAAAGTTTGTATTTGTAAAAAGGTTGTGGTTGAAAAGCCATGTGGTCTAAAAGCAGATTTCAAGAAGTTTGTTGACGAAGATTTACTTTATGTAAAAGCTCGTACAAATGCCTCAAGAGGAAGCTCTTATCACTGGAACTTTGGTGACGGGTCTACTGCTAATGGAAGACAAGAAATTCACCAGTACAGTAAAAAAGGGGTATACACCGTTACACTTACTGTTAAAGACAGAAGAAGAGGGTGTAAAGTGGAAGTCTCGAAGCGAGTGGTTATTGGTTTAAACCAATTAACTCCTGTCGCTCTTGCAACTGCACCGATAGCTACAGATGGAGCAGAAGAAATTACGAATATAGAAGAAGAGCAACCAACTTGGGAAGCTAAAATTTCTCCTAGTCCTGCAAGAAGCACTGTTGCAATAAGTTCTGAAGATAAAGATTTAACAAACGTTAAAATATTTGGAATGGATGGAGCATTAGCAATAGAAGACAATACTAATTTAAGCGATATAGATGTATCAGCACTTAAAAAAGGATTCTACTATGCACATGTAACAGCTATTGATGGAACAACAACTATTGTGAAGTTCCTGAAAAACTAAGACTATTTAATTGCTAAACTACACTTACTGATGAAAGCCACCTCCGGGTGGCTTTTTTTATTGTACTAAACCAAGAACATCTAACCCTTGCTCAAATACCACATCTACTGGTATTTTTTTAGCACTTAAGCGATCTAAATCTTTTTGTAAGTCAGCTCCAATATTTCCATCTTTTGCCATTAATGCTTCTACTCCGGCCTTATCGCCATCTCCTTGCAATTTTAAAATAATGGCAGAAAGACCTTCAATGGCTTTTTTCGTGTTCTCCATGTTCACAGAATAAGTACCATTTAAATTGCGAGT
>CBDUEX010000081.1:0-6565 GCA_965366305.1 uncultured Bacteroidia bacterium
CTCGTTGAATTACAACAGAACCTTCACCACCAGCATTGGCAACAATTTGTCTTAGAGGCTCTTCAACCGCTCTTCGGATAATATTAATTCCTGTGTTCTCATCAGCGTTTGCACCTTCTAGTTTAGCAATTGATTCAATTGCACGAACAAAAGCAACACCACCACCAGCAACAATACCTTCTTCAACAGCTGCTCTTGTAGCTGCTAATGCATCATCCACTCGGTCTTTCTTTTCTTTCATTTGTAACTTTTCTTTGTCGTAATCAGAAGTAGAGTTCTCTATTTCTGCAGTTATTTGCTTGATTCTACCTTTAATATCAGCAGCTTTACCAGCACCATTTACGATTACAGTATTCTCTTTATCGATTGTAATTTTCTCAGCTGTACCAAGAGCATCTAAAGTAGCATCTTCTAATCTTCTACCTTGCTCTTCACTAATTACAGTTCCACCAGTTAAAACAGCGATATCTTGCAACATTGCTTTTCTTCTGTCACCAAATCCAGGAGCTTTAACAGCTGCTACTTTTAGAGAACCTCTTATTTTGTTTACTACCAATGTAGCTAACGCTTCTCCTTCAACTTCTTCAGAAATAATAACTAAAGGTTTTCCAGTTTGAGCAGTTTGCTCTAAAACAGGAAGAAGTTCTTTCATGTTGCTAATTTTCTTGTCACAAATAAGAATGTATGGAGACTCTAAGTCTGCTTCCATTTTTTCTGTATTCGTTACAAAATATGGAGAAAGGTATCCTCTATCAAATTGCATTCCTTCCACTGTTTTAACTTCAGTTTCAGTTCCTTTTGCTTCTTCAACAGTGATTACACCATTCTTTCCAACTTTCTTCATTGCATCAGCAATTAAACTACCGATTACTTCATCGTTGTTTGCAGAGATAGAAGCAACTTGACGAATTTTATCAAAATCGTCTCCTACTACTTCACTTTGCTTTGCAAGATTTGCAATGATTGCAGAAACAGCTTTGTCGATTCCTCTTTTTAAATCCATTGGGTTAGCACCTGCAGCTACGTTTTTAAGTCCGCCAGCTACAATTGCTTGAGCAAGAACAGTTGCCGTAGTAGTTCCATCTCCAGCTAAATCAGCTGTTTTAGATGCTACTTCTTTCACCATTTGAGCTCCCATGTTTTCAATAGGATCTTTTAACTCAATTTCTTTTGCTACGGTTACACCATCTTTTGTAATGTTAGGTGAACCAAATTTTTTGTCAATTACAACATTTCTTCCTTTAGGTCCTAATGTTACTTTAACTGCATTTGCTAATGCATCAACTCCTTTTTTCAGTTGATCTCTAGCTTTCGTGTCAAATACTATTTGTTTTGCCATTTTCTTTTTAAATTTTTAGTTAATTCTAATTAAACAATTGCGAGAATATCCGATTCTCTCATAATTAATAAATCTTTACCTTCTACTTGAAGCTCAGTTCCGGAATATTTTCCATAAAGAACCTGGTCTCCCTTTTTAACGGTTGTTGGCTCATCTGCTTTACCTGGTCCCACAGCCACAACTGTTCCTCGTTGAGGTTTTTCTTTAGCCGTGTCTGGGATGTAGATACCTCCAGCTGTTTTTTCTTCAGCAGCTGCTGGCTCAACTAAAACTCTGTCTGATAATGGTTTTATACTCATGTTTTTAATATTATGATTCTTGATTACTAACAATCATAGATTGTGCCAACTTGAAAAAGAGACATTTTTTCACTAACTTTGGTAAACTGTCACTAGGTTTACTAGTCAATTTGGCAGTTATTATTTAACGATGAAATTTACTACTGACATATGGAATGAAGATGACAGAGAAAAGCGAGGCTTCTTATGGTCATACTACCTGCAACAGGTCGACGAATCTATTCGCAATTTAAGGCTCTCACCGAATTATAAACAACTGAAAGACCACACGATTCAACTTAAAAATATAGTGGCTTTTATTTCTGATTTTAAAGAAAATAATCAAGAGTTAACTGGGGTAGATTTAAGTCAATTAAAATTGATTTACACACCAAATATTACCGATGAATCACTCTTGAATCGTGTCTCTGAAATAGAAGAAAGATATTTGCCAGAATTGAGCAAACGCTACCACGAATTTCTGCAGTTAAAAGACTTCCTTTATAGTATGGTGTCGATAGAAACTGTTGGAATTGAACAAATGTATAGCAAAGAGGGGTATCTGTTTTTAAAGCACAAAAACGAACGCAAAATTCAATCGTATTCTTATTTCATTTCTAACTATGTAAATGAACACGAACGAACGTTGGTAAAGCTTACTCCTATTAATGAGTTCAATTATGAATTACAATACAATTATATTCACTACAAGATGCAGCTGAATAAAAGACATAATTACAATTTAAATTGTTACTTGATTGAAACGGAAGTAGATCTTCCTACACAACCTACATTTATTCCAATAGCTAAAGGAAAACTTAGCAGGTACTTACAAAGTGCTTAATTATTCCGGCAATGTGCCTTCATCCGACCCTTCAGGAGCTGGAGCAGGTTCAACCGCTTCAATTTGAGCTCCTTCTGCTGGAGCTTGTTGTTGAATTTGAGGTGCAGTATTTGGAGCTGCTGGAGTAGCAGATTCTTCAATTCTATCTAAAAATGCATTATCAGTTTCCACATCAGTTGTGTATACCATTCTGCTTCCTAAAGAAAGAACCATTAAACCAATTGCTAATGTCCAAGTTGCCTTCTCAACAAAATCATTTGTTTTTTTAACACCAGCGATTTGATTTGCTGCTGAAAAATTTGCTGCAACCCCTCCCCCTTTTGGGTTTTGGATTAACACGATAAATATTAATAGTACTGCAAAAATGATTGCTATGATGATGAGTAGATTAAACATATTATTTTATTGATTGCTTGTGTTTCTCTTTAAGTTCCAATATTCGGGCGGCAAAATACGCTGATTTAGAAGGATTTTGCAAACTTAATTTTTGATATCCTTCCATTGCCTTTTCAAAGTATCCTTGTTTCTCGTAAATTTTAAGTAGGGTCTCGCTAATCACACTCATAGTGTCAGTTTCGCTCTGCTGAGCTCTGTTTTGAGCACTGTAAAATTCACGATTTTGTATTGGCTTACTTCGTTTTGTTGCCAAAAATTGATCCAGTAAATTCTGTACATTGCTTGGAGATTTTACAGATTCCTTCTGTTTTTTGGCTTTTTTCGGCTCTTCACCCACATGATTTAACCAAAACATAAAATCCTTTTCTCCCGTTTCTTCTGCTTCTTTTTTATCTTCTATTATTTTGTTTAACTCCACTTCGGGATTATAAACAACTGCATCAAACGGAATTGGGTCATGCTCAGGTTCTGGAACTATTGGTTGTACTTTTAATTCCTGAATTGGATCATAAGTTACCACCTTTTCAAAATCAATGGAAGGCTTCGATTCCTCTGGTGTTGATTCTTTAACTACTTCTTCTTCTATTGCGGAGTCTTCTATTGGAACTTGCTCATCTATTACCGGAGCTTGTTCAATGATTTCATCAGCTACTTCTTCTATGCTATCAACCTCTTCTATGCGGTCTTCAATTTCTGGAAGCTCTTCAGTACTGGGCGTTACTACTTCAGGTGTAACATCATGTTCCTCAACTTCTTCCACTACTTCTAATTGCTCATTAACTACTGGCACATCCGTTTCTTCAATTAATTCTTCCAACGGTTCATCGATTGCCGCATGTAGTGGGTTGTCTACTAATATCTCTTCTTGATTTTCTGCTAAAACAGGGTCATGAATTAGATTGAAAAGAACTTCTCGGCTTCCTGCATACACAGCTGCCAAGCGGAGGTGTTTGTTTTTCAGAAATGAATCTTCATTGAAATAGGCCTTTGATAACAAGATGCGATAAGCACTGCACCAAGGTTCTTTGGCAATTTGAAGTTCCAACCATTCCACTTCTGCCTTTCCCAATTGATTGGGGTTTTGTGCTAATTGTGATATGTTGAATTGCGAGTTTACCAATTTATTGCCGCTTTATTGAAGACTTGTTGCACCAACATATCCGTAATTTCATCTATTAATTGATTCTCTACAGAATTGAAATTTTCTTTAGCGTCGAAGTCTTGAAAATTATTGAACGTTTGTTCAAAGTTACTTTTTGGATTTTTAGCAGACTCCAACTTTACTCGAATTGTAATTGTAAGTCGGTTTAGTTGAGCATTATCTGTACTTTGAGCTGAAACTGGAGCAATATCAAAGTTGGTAATGTCTCCTGTAAATTTAAAATCTCCTTCAGTTTCTACAATGCTCAAATTGGTTTCAGAAACAAATTTTTGTTTTAGTTTCTCCGTAAATGTCTGACTTAATAATGGCGAATTAATGGAAGCTAAGTTTTCAAAGAAACCTACCGAGAACGTTTCCACTTCTGGAGGAATAGAAGTACCTGAAAAAGAATAAATACCGCATGATTGTTGCATAAAAAGCAACAACAGTATCAAGCTATATTTACTTATCGATTTCATACTGTTTAATTTTTCTATATAACGTCCTTTCTGAGATTCCTAATTCTTGAGCTGCTTTCTTTCTTCTGTTATTGTTTTTCAGCAACGCTTTTCGAATTAACTCTTCTTCTTTAGCTTCAAGCGAAAGTACCTCATTTTCATTAACTGAGTCTCTTGATTCAATTATTAAATGATCGTGATTCTCATGGTTGTCATCCTCTCTAGAACCTGAAACAGTTGATTCTTTATCACTTGAAGTATAATCTTCACTTAATACTCGCGTGATGGCAGATTTATTATTTTCAACATATTCAGCATCCACCTGATTGTTTTGGATCATACCAAAAACTACTTTTCTTAGCTCAGAAACATCATTTTTCAAGTCGATTAAAACCTTGTAGAAGATATCTCGTTCGGTTACATCAGACTGCCCAGATGGTTGCTTGTATAGTGCCGGTAAATTATTTTCTGCTCTTGCAGGAAGATACTTTCTAATTATACTCGCATCAATCATATTTCCTGGCTCAAGAACCGAAATTTGTTCTGCAATATTTTTAAGCTGACGGATATTTCCTGGCCAGCGGTAATTCATTAAAATTTGTTCTCCATCTGCGGTTAATTCCAATGGATCTTTTCTATATTTTTCTGATGCATCAAATGCAAATTTTTGAAAAAGAAGGACCACGTCTCCAGGACGGTCTCGCAATGGAGGCACAGGAATAGGCAAGGTAGAAAGTCTGTAATACAAATCTTCTCGAAATTTGCCTTGCTCTACTTGATTAATTAAATCTTTATTGGTTGCAGTGATGATTCGAACATCTGTTTTTTGCACTTTGGAACTACCCACACGAATGAATTCTCCATTTTCTAACACACGAAGCAATCTGCTTTGAGTTTCAAGCGGTAGTTCTCCTACCTCATCTAAAAATATTGTTCCACCACTGGCACTTTCAAAATAACCTTTACGATTATCTACAGCACCGGTAAAAGCACCTTTTTCATGTCCAAATAGTTCTGAGTTTATAGTTCCTTCGGGCAAGGCACCACAGTTTATTGCAATGAATGTCCCATGTTTTCTAGGACTTAGTTGGTGAATGATTTTTGAAAAGGATTCTTTTCCTGCTCCACTCTCTCCTTGAATATAGACGGTAAGCTCAGTTGGAGCCACACGCATCGCTGTTTCCAAAGCATAATTAAGCTTGGATGAGTTTCCAATTATTCCAAAACGTTGTTTTACTTGTTGTAAATCCATTTTAAGACTGCAAAAATGGCAGTTATTTTTAAATTAGTGGCAGTAAATTGGATTTATTAACTAAATAAATCGCTAAAAGTTCATTGAGACCAACATGTGGTTGATTTCTCTTATCTGAACATTGGTGTGCTTACTTTAAAAAGTAGTTTTTAACAGTAATGTCGTAAGGCATCATGGCTTGCACAGAATGCTGTGTTCCCCACTTTTCTAAATCAGCCAATGACTTCACATATTTACCAAAAACCGATGATTCAGAGAGTTTGGTTAATTGAGATTCTAAGCTAGAATTTCCTTGCATTTTGCTAATAATCATATTAAAGGGATCCTGATCTTTAGGGTACTCTTTAATTTTATACTCTGTCAAACCAGCTTCACTAGCTGCAATTTCAATTGCTTTATCCAGTCCACCAAGTTCATCTACTAAGCCTACTTCTTTTGCCATTACACCAGTCCAAACTCTTCCTTGAGCAATTTCATTTACTTGCTCTTTCGACATGTTTCTTCCTTCACTTACGCGAGTTAAGAAAGTATTATAAATCCGATCAATAATTTGTTCGATGTAAGCACGCTCATCAGCGGTCATGTTTCTATCAACACGTCCAATATCGGAATGACTACCGGTACCCACATATTCGAAACTTACACCTAGCTTATCATTTAAAAGTTTTTGTGCATTTGGTATCAAACCGAAAACCCCAATAGATCCTGTAATAGTAGTAGGCTCTGCAACAATTTTACGAGCTGGAGTGGCAATGTAATATCCACCACTTGCAGCAACATCGCCCATACTTACAATTAAAGGTTTAGCCTCAGCAAGAAGCTTTGCCTCTCTCCAGATAATATCTGATGCAAGTGAG
>CBDUEX010000082.1:0-6551 GCA_965366305.1 uncultured Bacteroidia bacterium
TAAATAATCCAACACCAGAGAAATATTATGAAACTAAGGCATACTTGGAGTATTGGGAAAAGTTTGATAAAAACCCACTTTACCTTCAAAAAGCAAAAGGCTTATTGGTTTCGAACGTACATAACAATTTATGGTTAAAGTATTATTATTTGACTGAAAATTGGAAGTTAGCTACACAGCTTAAACTTGATGAAAAGATGCTTACTTCATGGGAATTGTTTATGCTTGGTGAGAGCTATGGAAAGCAGGGGAATACAAGCCAAGCTGTTTATTACATCAATGGGGCTTATTCCAAAGACAATACCAATCCAGCTATTGGGGTAAAACTAACGGACTACCTTATCAAAGCAGGAAAGTTGGATGAAGCCTTGAATGTAGGAAAAGCAAATAACAAAGAATTTGACGGAAATGGCTTGATAAAAAATAACCTTGCTCAAATTTATATTTTGCTAGGAAATATGAAAGAAGCTGAAGTGTGGTTAGCTCGTGCAACTCAATTGGAGCCTTTTAACTTAAAAATTTGGGAAACACATTTAAACTTAGCCATAAACAAATCAGATCGTATTGGTTTTAACTACTGGGCTACTAAAATTTTGGAGAACTATCCCAATCATCCAAATAAGGAACAAATCCAAAAACTATTGCTTGACCTAGGTTTAAAAACAAGTGTTAATTAAGTACTACTATTTAGTTAGAAATAGCTTTTCTTTGCACCATGGCAATCATAATTACAGATGAATGTATAAACTGCGGAGCTTGCGAGCCTGAATGTCCTAATAATGCTATCTATGAAGCAGGGGCTGAATGGAAAATTGCAGATGGAACTGGTGTTAAAGGAGCTTATTCGCTGCACAATGGTGTGGTAACAGATGCCGATGCAACGCAACAGCCTGTAAGTGATGAAGTATATTATATCGTACCAGATAAATGTACAGAGTGCAAAGGATTTCATGAAGAACCTCAATGTGCCGCTGTTTGTCCGGTAGATTGTTGCGTTCCTGATCCGGATCATGTAGAAACGGAAGAACAATTACTAGAACGTAAGGAACGATTACATCTCTAATTTATGAAGAAAGGAATTTGTCATTTATCTCAAATTCCAGTTAGAACTGAACCTAAGAGCAGTTCTGAAATGTGCACCCAGCTTCTTTATGGGGAAACATATTCCATTTTAAAAGTAGAAAACGATTGGTATTACATCAAAATAGATTTTGATGATTATGAAGGCTGGATTAGCGATTCCAGTGTGTATGCATCTGAAACACGTCTGCAAACGGTTCAATCAAGTTTACTTAATGAAGGGCCCAACGACATTATTCACCACGGAATGGTTATTACGTCTATGGGGTCGATACTTGGTGGTCATACAGAACACTCCAATTTAAATGCTCTTGATCTTGCAAAATCCTTTTTAGGTGCTCCCTACCTTTGGGGTGGGCGACATTTTAGTGGTATTGATTGTTCAGGTTTTGTTCAAGTGATTTATAAATGTTTAGGTATAGCGATTCCCAGAGATGCATCGCAACAACAAAAAGTGGGAAAGGCTGTGAGGTTTGAAGACCTATTTGATGGTGATTTAATCTTTTTTGACAAGAATGAAAAAATTGGGCATGTAGGTATGTACATCGGCAATAATCAAATAATTCATTCTCATGGATTTGTACGAATAGATGAATTAACTCGAACAGGAATTAAAAATTCAAATACGGGTAAGTTTACGCATTCATATCATTCCGCAAAGCGATTAAGATAAACTTGCATTTTCATTGTCTTTTGTTCATATTGCACGACATAATTACGTAGTTTATGAAAAGACTTTTTGGATTTGGAATCTTCGCACTATTATCATCAATATTATTCGCTCAGGACGATTCTGCCCTTGGCTTAGATGAAAAAATTAACAATTGGTTTGCACCAATTGCAGATAAGTGGGAGAGTATAGTTTTGTTTCCAATCCAATTGGGAGATTCATTTTCTATTCCTTTTGTAGTTTTATTATTGGTTGTTGGAGCCTTATTTTTTACACTCTATTTTTCTTTTATTAATATTCGAAAATTTCCATTGGCAATTAATGTTGTTAGAGGAAAGTATGATGACGTCGATCATCATGAAGTTGGTAAAACAGATTTAAATGTGGTAGATGGTGACCTTATTGGCACAATAGAAGATGAAAGTAGGGAAGGTGAAGTGAGTCATTTTCAGGCATTGGCTACTGCAGTTTCTGGAACTGTTGGACTCGGAAATATAGCTGGTGTTGCTGTTGCAATAGCCTTGGGTGGTCCAGGAGCTACATTTTGGATGGTAGTTTGTGGGTTACTTGGGATGTCAACCAAATTTGTAGAATGTACTTTAGGTGTTAAATATCGAGATGTTGGAGAAGACGGAACCATATATGGTGGCCCAATGCATTACCTTAGAAAGGGTTTAGCAGAAACAGGAAAAGGAACATTAGGAAAAATATTAGGAGGCTTGTTTGCCGTACTTTGTGTAGGAGCTTCATTTGGTGGAGGGAATGCCTTTCAATCCAATCAAGCAACACAGCAAATCACATCCTTATTCGGATTAGAAGGAGGGGCGTCTGGTGTTATTATTGGTGTTATAATGGCCGTTCTAGTAGGTATTGTAATTATTGGAGGTATAAAAAGAATCGCGAATATTACGGAGAAGATTGTTCCGTTTATGGCTGGAATTTATGTGATTGCTTCATTAATCATAATTTTCGCAAATTTTTCTCATATAGGAACTGCTTTCGGACTCATCTTTTCTGGTGCATTTACACCGATGGCAGGTTTAGGAGGCTTAGTTGGTGTTTTAATCATAGGCTTTCAGCGTGCGGCATTTAGCAATGAAGCAGGAGCAGGGTCAGCAGCGATTGCACACTCAGCTGTTAAAACCAAATATCCAGCAAGTGAAGGTATAGTGGCATTGTTAGAGCCATTTATTGATACTGTGGTTATATGCACAATGACGGCGTTGGTGATCATTTTCTTTAATATGAGTGGAGAGTTTACTTATGGTGGAGATGGTGCTGGAAACGTTGTTATGAACGCAACAGGGCAATCGGTAGGTGGTGTTGATTTAACTTCAATGGCATTTGATTCAGTTATTCCTCACTTTTCAATTGTTTTAACTATTGCAATTATTCTATTCGCATTTTCAACAATGATATCTTGGTCATATTACGGCCTTCAATCTTGGAAATATTTATTTGGAAGAGGAAAGACTGCAGATATGGTTTATAAAATTGTATTCTTATTGTTTGTAGTTGTTGGGGCAGCTGCCACGTTGGATGCAGTAATTAAATTCTCTGATGCTATGATTTTAGCATTGGTATTCCCAAATATGATCGGATTGCTTTTACTTTTCCCTAAAGTAAAAGAAGAACTAAATAAATATCTTAAAGCTATTAAGACCAAATAATGCAAGACGAATTACCAAATAATTTCGTAACCCTAATGTGGGCTTCAGAAATCATTATTACAGCAATAGTATTTATAGGCGTCTATTTTATATTTAGACCAATCGTAAAGAAAAAAGACGAGGAGAATAATAAGGATTAATTCCCTGTAATTCTTTGCCACCATCTTTTCAGGAAGCATTGTTTCTTTGGTTCAGGCTCGTCTTCTACAGTATCTGAGTTATCTCCATTATTAGAAACATTTCCGCCATTATTGTAATCGTAACCCAATTCGGTGATTAATGAATAAGCATCTTTTTTTCCGATTAGTCTGTTCTGCACCACGCCAGCTGAATTGATGATTAAAATAGTAGGCAAAACACTCACGTTATACAATTCTTGAAGATCCATTCCGTCGAAAAAATCAACGTCAATTTTTATAGGGATGTAGTTTTTATTGATTATGTCTCCAACAGAAGGTTCTGAGAAAGCCTCTTTTTCCATTTCTAAGCAAGGTTTGCACCATGCTGCTCTGAAGTCCATAAAGATGAACTTATTTTGCTCTGAAGCTAGTTCCTTAGCCGCATCTAGCTTAATGTTATGAAATTTAATTTGAGCATTTGCCTGCACTATGCTTGAGCATAGAGCAAAGAGAATAAACATGTTGCGATAAAGAACCATACTGCATATAAACGAAAAAAGGATGTGCAACGCACATCCTTTTTATCAACATTGTGAAATGTTTTAATTAGTAACCAGCGATTTTTAAATGCTTTAATGTTTCAACATTTAAGTTTCCTACTGGAAGACTGTTATCTTTTTGATATTTAATAAGAGCAGCTCTTGTGTCTTTACCTAAAACGTTATCTACACCATAAGCTCCAACATCATACCCTTTAGCTAATAAAGCTCTTTGTACTTGTCTCACTAATTGGTTTGTTACATTTTTAGAACAAACAACTTCTCTGTATTCAGAAAAACCACCTGCCTTAACAAGTACTCTTTTAGTTACCGTTTTAAACGTAGCTGGAATTTCAGTTTCTGTAGTAGAAGCAGGAACATCAACAACTGTTTTAGTTACTGTTTGAAATTCTGCAGGAATAGTAGTCTCTTCTGTTCTAGGTGGAGATACCATTACTGTTTTAGTAATTGTTTTGTACTCAGCTGGAATAGTTTCTTCTCTTGTTACAGGAGGAGCAACCATTACTCTTTTAGTAATTGTTTTGTTAACACCAGGAATAGTAACTTCTCTAGATGTTGCTGGAGAAACTAATACTCTTTTAGTTACCGTTTTGAATTGTGCTGGTACTTCAACTAAACACCACACCATACAATCTTCAGAATTAGCAGCTTGACACATTGCGTCTTTTTGCTTGATCCATTTTGTAGTTGCGTCTTCAACTTTAATAGTTTCAGATCTAGTTTCATACTTAGCAGGAACAGTTTCAATTCTAGTTGATGGTGCTTTTACCTCAACAGTTTCTGTTCTAGTTTCATACTTTGCAGGAGAAACAACAATAATTTTTTTGCTCTCTTCTTTTACTAAAACTTTTTCAGATCTAGTTTCATACTTTGCAGGAATTACTCTTACAGATTTTCCAGCTTCTTTCTTAAGAACAGATTCAGTAATTGTTTTGTACTTTGCAGGGATAGCAGTAATTTTCTTGCTAGCTTCTTTTGCAACAACAGATTCAGTTTCAGTTTTCCACTGATCTGGGATGTAGCATTTTGCATAACATTTACCTGGGGTAGCATTTGTAGGCAAACCTTCTTGTGCAAAAGAGATGGCTGCAAATGAGAAAAAGAATACTAATAATAGTGACAGTTTTTTCATACTTGATTTTTTTGATTTAGTTACTTATAATTTATTGGTTATTATCTATTCGTTAGACGAATACGTGTGCGAAGGTCACAAAAAAAGACAAAAAAAAAAATTAAACGCCTTCTGCAGAAGTGATGCTAGCATCTGAAACACTAGTTTTATCAACCGCTGCGATGTTTAATTCCTCTAATTCTGGCGTTGAATTTGAATGAAAAAGAGTATTTCTAAAAACGATGATAGAGAACACTCCAATACTAATTGCAGTATCCGCAATATTAAATACCGGTCTAAAAAATTGAAATTGTTCCCCTCCAATAAAAGGAATCCAAGTTGGCCATATGGTATCAATTACAGGAAAATAAAGCATGTCAACTACCTTGCCCATAAATAAAGGGGCATATCCTCCATCTGCAGGAAGATAAGTCGCAATTTCGTGATATGAGCTAGCACTGAATACCATTCCATAAAATAAGGAATCAATAATGTTGCCCAAAGCTCCTGCTAATATTAATGCTACCAGAATTATTAATCCTGATTTTGCTTTTTCTTTTATTAAACTTCCGATGTAATAAATAATTAGGCCTGATGCCAATATCCTAAATAGGGTCAATACAATCTTACCCCATTTACCTCCCAAAGTCAATCCAAAAGCCATTCCTGGATTTTCGGTGAAATGTAGTTCAAACCAATCTGAAAAGATGGTAACACTTTGGCCGAGTGTGAAATTTGTTTTAATGTAGATTTTAAGCCATTGATCGAGAAATAGAACAACAAAAACGGTTAAAAAAACGAAGAAAATCGTCCTTTTTTTATTAAATGTATTTACCTCCACTTATCTGTATTGATTTTTTTTAGCTTCAATACTTTGTGTAGTATGAGGAACTGACCGCAGTCTTTCTTTACTAATTAACCTGCCGGTTACTCTGCAAATACCGTAAGTTCTGTTTTCAACCCTTACTAATGCTGTTTCTAAATTGTCAATAACTTTCTTCAAAAAATCCTTATAAGCCATATATAACTTTAAACCTAATTCATCTTTCTTATAAAGCACCAACATATCAGGTTCATTAATAGGAAAATTCTTTAACTTTAACAAACCTTCAATAGTAAAAGAAACATTTTGTAAATATTCTGGATAAACACCAGACTCATATACTTCATCAACCATTTCACCACCCCTACCCATAACTTTAGTTCTAACAATGCAATTAGAACTCAATTTATAAGAACAACCATGTTCAGATATTATAACACCACCATCACCAATATCAATTTGACTATACATACCAACTCGTAATTTACAATCAGAGCCACATATAACTCTGTTAGAAT
>CBDUEX010000083.1:0-6509 GCA_965366305.1 uncultured Bacteroidia bacterium
TTAGAAACACTACTCATACGATATAATATTAATACGCAATATACAGTTATTTACACAAAATTGAACACTAATGATTTATGTTGGTAAAGCCAACATATTGACGTTGGTTTCTTCGTTTTCTTTGTAAACAATGAACAAACTCAAAGCAACAACTCTTGTTTTAGCATTACCGCTAATGTCGTTCGCGACTGAAAATGATTCGCTTAAAGTGAAGGTGAAGCCTGAACTTCAGACTTTGTCGATTTCAATTGATATAGAAGAAATAAATGATACAACTTCTTCCATTTCAGAAGTTGCAAGTGCGGATTCTATTCTATTTAAAGAAATACAGGAAGAAGCAGTTTATTATTCTGATGATATTGTTGAATTTGAGTTCGGAGAAATTCCAGTAGACGAAGATTTATATAAATTTCATGTCAGCACCTTGGAATTTGAAATTCCAATGGACTACAATTTATTAGTGAAGTCTCAAATCGATTTCTTCGGTACAAGATGGCAATACAAGCTAAAAAAGATGATTACAAAGTCGCAGTACTACTTTCCTATCTATGAAAGTATTTTAGATCAATACGATATGCCGCTTGAAATCAAATATTTATCCATAATTGAATCAGGTTTAAATCCACACGCATACTCTAGAACGGGAGCTGCTGGTACTTGGCAGTTTATGCCTGCTACAGGCAGAATGTTTGATTTAGAAATTAATTACAAAATTGATGAACGTAGATCGATAGAAAAAAGCACACACGCTGCTTGTCAATACTTAAAACAGATGTACGAAGTTTACGGAGATTGGTATGTAGCCTTGGCTTCATATAATTGTGGTCCTGGAAATGTACGTAAGGCAATTCGAAACTCTGGAAGAACTGATTTTTGGGGGATGTACAATTATTTGCCAAGGGAAACCCAAAACTACGTTCCAAAGTTTATCGCTATGGCATATATGATGAACTTTTACAGCGAGTATGGAATCGTTCCTTCAGCTATAGAAGACAAACTGTTTAATACACAAAAAGTATATTGCAGCGAAGGTCTTGATTTTGCAATCATTGCCGAAAAGCTTGAAATAACTAGCCAAGAGTTGATGGCTTTAAACCCAGAACTTAAAGTGCCTCATCTTCCATTTAAAGATGGAGAGTACTATTTAGCAGTACCAGAAGAGAAGGCTTACTTGTTTTATGAAAACCAAGAGGAAATTTTATCTTTGTCTATGATACGTGCTGAAGAACTTGCTGAGAAAGAGCGTTTGAAGCCTAAAGTAGTGTATCACACAGTTAGAAAGGGAGAGTGTTTGCCTATCATCGCGAGAAAACATGGTTGTTCCGTTACTCAACTCAAATCGTGGAATGGTATAAGAGGTAGCATAATTCATCCCAATCAGAAGTTAAAGATAATAAAGACCTAGTATGAAATTATTTGCTAAAACCTTATTACTCATGTTTGCTTTGCAAGCATGTGATGAAACCAAAGAGTCAAGAATAGCTTCACTTCCGGATTCAGGAGGACAATTAGCAGAGATAGTTGTAATATCAGATAATAAAACACTTGATAGTTCTTACAAAGAATTAATTAAAAGTGTGTTTGGAAAGACCATTGAAGGTTTCCCTCCGCCATATGAACCTACTTTTAAAGTGTTAATTACAGACGAAACATTCTTTAAAGGGTATTTCAAAACTCATCACAACATTATTGTTCTTTTAACCGGTGAAAATTTAGAAGACATGCAACGTATTTATGGTCAAGTAAATACACCAAAAATTAAAGACATTATTGCTAATTCTGAAGCGTTGGGACTGAAGCAGCAAGAATTGTGGGCTCAAAACCAAAATGTGTTCTATATCACAGCTCCTTCTAAACAAGCTATGGAACTCAAACTGAAGGAACGATCAAAAGAACTTTTGGAAGTGGCACTTGCTCAAGAACGCCTCAGTGGGAAGCGAAAATTATTTACGGAACCCAGATCTCGAGATTCGTTTTATGTAAACGCGTTAAGAGATCAAGGATATGCTATTCGGAAACCAAATTCCTACCGTGTAGCAATGAATAAACCTAATTTTAAATGGTTGAGAAAGTCACCAGCAAGTAAGGAGTTGGAATTTGATATTTTATTGTTTGAATCTCCGTATACCAATGAAAATCAATTACATACAGATAGTTTATTGGCTGTACGTAATGCCTTTACGAAGAAATATATTCCTGGAGAATATGAAGGTTCGTATATGAAGTATTCTGATGTCATTATACCATTCAGAAAACAAGTAAACTACAAAAATAAGTACAGCATCGAGCTTAAGGGTTGGTGGGATATGCACGGTGATTACATGGGCGGACCGTCTTTCATTAAAGCGGTGGTAGACCACAAGAAGGGAAAAATTATTTACGTAGAAGGATTTTTATTCCATCCCAATGAAAAGAAAGCAAAGCAGATGAGAGAGCTTGAAATGATAATGAATACATTGGTTATAAATGATTAATATCGAAATTTGGGCTTCTGGAGGCGGCACAAATGCCGACACTATTCTAGACTACTTTAAAAATCATCCCACGATTCAAATTACCAGTATTGGCTGCAATCGCAAAGAAGCAGGGGTCTTTGATGTTGCTCGCAAACACAATATCGCATCGTTGTATTGGTCTAAACACAATTGGAATGAGGCTTCAATTCTTGCTGGCTTAGAAGAAAGAAAGATAGATTTTATAGTGCTTGCCGGGTTTCTAAAACTGGTTCCCGCTAAAATTACTGAAGTGTATGCTGGAAAAATGGTAAATATTCACCCGAGTTTGCTTCCTAAATATGGCGGTAAAAGTATGTATGGAGAACATGTACATCATGCCGTTTTAGACCATCAAGACAAACATTCTGGAATTACTATTCATGAAGTAAATGAAGAGTTTGACAAAGGAAAACTTTTAGCTCAGTACCGTTTTCCGTTAGAAAAAACAGACGGGCTTGTAGAATTAAAGGCAAAGATTCAACAAGTAGAGCATCAAAATTTTGCTCCAACAATTGAGGCTTGGATTAAGGCGAAAGGCTAATTAATAATTTTAAACTCCGTTCTTCTATTTTGAGCCTTACCTTTATCAGTTTCGTTAGACGTGATAGGCTGTGTATCTCCATAACCCTTGTAGGTTAGCTTATCTTGGTCAATTCCTTTTTCAATTAAATAGTTGTAAACAGACTTCGCTCTATTTTCTGATAACACACGATTGTGTTCTGCACTACCTACGTTATCGGTATGACCACTAATTTCAATTTTTCGTTCAGGATTATTTTTCAAGAATTCGATGAGCTTTGCCAGCTCATTTTCACTGTCACTTTTTAACTCAAATTTGTCGGTATCAAAGAATATGTTCTTAAGAACGATGCTTTTCCCAACCTCAATTTTTTGTAGGTCGATTACTAATTCAAACGGCTTGTCCGTTTCAACATTAGGCATATCAAAATGCTCAGAATGAAGCAAATATCCAGGTTTATCTATAGTTAAGGCATATCTCATATTGGCTACCAACGCCACAATAAACACACCAGTGCCATCAGGTGCATAGGTAAACGTAGGAGTGGAGTTATCGAGTGGACTTAGTGTAACACCTGCACCAAGCGGTTTTTTGGTCTTAGCATCTCTTATAGTCCCTCTAGCGTAGCTCACTTTTTGTGCTTGTATTTCTTTTGGAAGTTTAAAGGTATAGATATCCATGCCTCCAGATCCTCCTGGAATACTATTCGAGCTATAATAAGCTGTTTCACCATCTCTTCCAACAATCATGTTCCAATCTTCGCCAGATGTATTGATGGGATAGCCTAAGTTTTTGGGCTCCTCCCATGAGTTATCTGGTTTAAGATGTGAAATGTATAAGTCACTGCCACCCATGCCCGGATGACCTTCTGAACTAAAATAAAGTGTTACCCCGTCAGAATGGATAAATGGAAATTGTTCGTCTTTAGATGTATTAATGTCTGGACCGAGATTTACTGGTTCTTCCCATCCTTCATCTCCAAAGGTAGCGACCCATAAATCAGTTCCACCAAATCCACCCGGCCTGTCGCTTGTGAAATAAAGTTGTCTTCCATTAGACGAAATAGAAGGTTGAGATTCCCAATACCTAGAATTTATAGGTTCTTGTAAGTTAGAAGGTGTGGTCCAAGTGCCATTTTTATTCATGGTTAACCAGATGTCGCATTGTCCTTTGCCTCCTGATCTGCTGCACGATGTAAAAAAGATGTAGTTGCCATCCGACGAAATACTGAATGCTCCTTCATTGTCTACTGTATTGATCGGAGAGCCGATATTTTTTGCAGTTTGCCAGACCCCATTTTCTTTGGTTGAATAAAATATGTCTTCATTTTGATATTTTGGATCTCTGTTCGTAAAGTAAATGGTATTCTCATCTATAGCAAAAGCTGGTGAATATTCTTCTAGTTGTGTATTGATTGCACTTCCAATACTTACTGGATTAATGTCTACCGGATTCTTCATTGCCGTTTCAGAAAATTCAATGTTCAATAAAGACTGTTGTGCTATTTCAGTGTTTTCATCTTGTCCGGCATTTTCTTTCAAGAAAAACTTGAAAAAGTACTTTGCAGAATCGAGATTTTCAGTACCTTGATAGAGCTTACCAAGCTCATACAGAGCAAAGTAGTGTGTTGGGTCAAACTCCAATACTTTACGATATGTGGCAATTGCTTCCTTATATTTCTTTTGTTCTTGGTACGTTTTTGCTAACCCATCGTAAGCATCCACATATCCGTTGTATTTCTTAATGGTAAGTTTAAAAAGCTTTTCGGCCTCTTCGTATTCGCCATATTGAAAGGCTGTAATGGCTTTATTGAATGAAGCACGTGCTTTTTTATTTACTCCATTTTGTCCTTGGGCCTTTTGGCTTGATCCACAAGCTGCCATTAAAAATGCAATAAGTATAAAAGTTATTTTATTCATAATTTCTTTCATATTCTAGTACTTTAACATCAAAAATATTGCCGCAATCCAAACTAAATCGCATCATGGTTCTTTTTTTATGAAATCCTTTGTTTCCAATGGCTCCCGAATTAAAATGAAGGAGGTTCAATTTCTTGTCCTTTACCACTTTGCAGATATGGGAATGACCACAAATAAATAGGTCGGGTTGAATGCTTGCCAGCTTCTCTCTGATTCCTTTTTGATATCTACCAGGATAGCCTCCGATGTGTGTTATAAACACCTTCACTTGTTCTAATTCAAAAAATAACTCGTTTGGATACGTTTTTCGTATTTCTAAGCCATCAATATTGCCATAAACCCCACGAACGGTGTTGTTTGAAGAGAGTAAATCTGAAGTGGCTATGTCTCCCCAGTCTCCTGCATGCCATACTTCATCACATTCTGCAGCGTGTTTTAATATTTCGGAACCCATGTAGTCATGCGTGTCTGATATGAGCAAGATGTTTTTGATGCCGTAAAAATAGATTTATCATCGAAATTTCAGCTAGCAATCATCGTAAATAGCCTTAATTTGTGGCAACATGAGTATAAATATTCTTTTACTTGCGAGCATTGGTATTGTTAGTTACCTCTGCTTTAACAATAGAAATTTGTTTAATCAATTGCTGTTTAGTCCGTATGCCACCATCCGTGAAAAGCAGTGGTATCGGTTTGTGACCAGTGCATGGGTGCACAGCGACTTCACTCATCTTTTTGTGAACTTGTTTGTTCTGTTCTTCTTTGGATCTTCTATGGAGACATTTTTCATTGGCAGCTTTGGGACAATAGGCATTGCTTACTTTCTGTTGCTATTTGTAGGCTCAGTAATTATAGCTCACATTCCAACTTATTTCAAAGAAAAGGACAACTATGCTTATGCCTCTGTTGGTGCTTCTGGAGGAGTTTCAGGAGTGTTATTTGCCTTTATTTTGTTACAACCTCTTGAGCCTTTATACTTATATGGTATTATTAAAATTCCTGGAATTCTATTTGGGGTATTGTATTTAATCTATTCCAATTATATGTCTAAAAAGGGCGGAGATAATGTAAACCACGATGCTCATATGTTTGGAGCCCTAGGTGGAATGTTGATTCTTGTCTTGTTTAAGCCACAAGTAATTCCAAACTTTATACAACAAATTAGCTCTTTGTTTTAGGCGATTTCTGAATTTACAACCGTAATTTTTCAAAGAAGGGTTTACTTTATTGCTTGAACAGTTATTCTATCATGTAAAAGTATAATGACAGTTCAAATGATTTGTTTCCGAAAAAATGATTTATAATTGTTCATATGAAAAATAGCATTCTCCTCTTAATCTTGGTCTCTGTATTTGTAATAGGTTGTAAAGACGATGGTACAACTGCTGACGATACACCTGCAGTACCAAAAATGACATTTAAAACCAATGAATTTGCAGCTGGTGCAACTATCCCTGATAACTTTACCTGCGATGGATTAAATATAAGTCCGCAATTGAGTTGGAGTGGAGCTCCTGCAGAAACCAAAAGTTATGCTATTATCATTGATGATCCAGATGCAGTTCCAGTTGCTGG
>CBDUEX010000084.1:0-6481 GCA_965366305.1 uncultured Bacteroidia bacterium
ACAATTAAAACTGCACTAACAGGATACAATTGAGCGTATTGGTCAATTATTCCAGGGGTACTAATTCCATGGCATAATAGTATTAGCTTGATTTTTTATTTGAACTGATCTTGAACCCTATGCATTATAACTAGTTTTTAGGCTGCTGCCATTTACATTTTTAGGGCAGCTCGGTTATAGCTAATGCTTGTAAAATAAATCTTTACCTTTTTAATTTAAGCAGTAGAGATAACAGCAGTAGAACGAAAGGAGTTCCATGCATAACGAAGTCAAACCAATCCACAGGTGTCATGCCATTTGCACCACCTAACACCCATTTTAGCTTGCCCCAAATATGAGGCTCTGGAACAAAAGGAGCTAAACCTAGGGTTAAAGAAGCAATTAGAAATAGACCTGTGTTATTTTTAATATATTTCATAGCAAGGAAATCTGTAAGTAGCCAGAGATCAATTAACTATGCGATTCGGGTAATTTTATTCCTTTGGTCAATATGGTTAAACCCATAGCTACCAACCAAAGAGCTTTAACATGAAATAAAGGTTTGTAGATTTCAAAGTTTACTGGGATAAAAAGAATCACACTCATAGCTACAACACCAAAGAGTATAGTAAACCAACCTAACCAAGTACTAACTATTTTCCATTTTACAAGTGCAGCACCGAATAATATAAATCCGACTCCAGAAAATATCCGTCCAAACCTCGTAAAACATGTTACATACTGGTTAGTGGATAAAATGGTCTTCAAATAATCACTCTGTTCAGACGCCGACATTCCCATTGTCCTTCCAACTCCTTCAGCACCAAAGTTATAATAAAATGCTCCAGCAATAGCCAAGGTAAATGTTCCAATTATTATCATCCCGGCTCCAGGAATAATGAGAATTCTATGTGGCTGAAGTGAGGTTATGGAAACGAAGGCAAAAATGGCGATGCCCATGGTAACCCAACCAAAGATGTGAACACGGTACATCCAAATCCAGAACCAAACATTTTTACCAATTTCGGTGAAATCAGCAGCCTCAATATATTCCCCGATATGATGGGGCATAATCACCCATCCAAGCCATAATAAAAGTGCTCCCACGATGAATGCCCATCCTGTAAATGAAGTTTCAAAATCTTTTTTAGTTACGTACATATATAATTAACTTTATCCCACAATGTTAGAGATACTAGTATTTTTCTATGTAACAAACGTTACTTTAGACCTTTGGTGGTTAAAGTAACTTGCAGTGTTTTTAATTGTAAACTAATTCATTAATACTTTGGAAAGAAGAGAATTTATAAAAAAGGCTGCTTTAAGTTCATTCGCTGCTCTCATTGGGACGGAGATTGTCTTTGGTTCTAAAATGCTTGAAGGATACACACCTTTGGCAATGGAGGATTCTGACCCCTTTGCCCTATTCAAAAAGAACAAAGGGATGATTGTTTTAAATGATAAGCCATGGAATATTGAGTCAAAAGCTCATTTACTAGACGATAAAGTGACTCCAAATTCTTCAATGTTTGTTAGAAATAATGGATTAGTGCCAGAAGGGATAGATGAGAAAAGCTGGACGCTGACCATAGACGGGGAATCTGCGTCACAGAAGAAGACCTATACTTTAGCTGAACTAAAATCTAAGTTTCAACACTACACCTACCAACTGGCGATAGAATGTGGAGGTAACGGGCGTAAAGAGTTTGATCCACCAGCCAAAGGAAATCAATGGGATGTTGGTGCAATTCATTGTGCCAAATGGACAGGAGTTAGATTACGAGACGTATTAGAGGATGTTGGCATGAAAAGCAGTGCTGTATATATAGGCTTTCACGCGGTAGATAAGCACTTGAGTGGTGATCCAAAGAAAGAGCCTATTTCAAGAGGATGTCCTATGACTAAAGCATTACAGGACGAGACAATTCTTGCATTTAAAATGAATGGAGAGGATATTCCTTTGATACACGGATTTCCGCTACGTTTAGTCGCAGGAGGATGGCCGGCTTCTGTTTCTGGGAAATGGATAAACAGAATTAGTATTAGAAATAAAGTTCATGATGGAACAAAGATGAACGGAACGGCTTATAGAGTTCCTTGTAATCCAGTTGCTCCTGGAGAAAAAGTGAAGGATGAGGACATGTGCATTATCGAGTCTATGCCTGTAAAGTCTTTGATTACTTATCCAAAAAGTGGAGCTATGATGAGTAAAAGTAAAACCTTAAATATTAGAGGTCATGCTTGGGCAGGAGAACTAGAGGTTGCTAAAATGGAGTATTCTATAGATTTTGGGTCTACTTGGAATAATTGCACTCTAGAAAGACCAGTAAATCGATTAGCGTGGCAACACTTCTCAGCTAGCATTAATTTTCCAAAGACTGGTTATTATGAAGTATGGGCAAGAGCAACAGACACGAATGGAGTGGCTCAGCCTATGTTGCTGCCTGGTTGGAATCCGAAAGGATATTTGAACAATGCCAGCCATAGGATAGCAATAAAAATAAACTAAATGAAAGAGGAAGTTCCATTTGTTTTACGTTTAAGAAAGCTTTTTGTCTTAATTCGACAGGCACTTTTTCTGGCATTAGCAACTACAATTGGTTTAGTATTTTACGCGTCTTACAATATACAAAATACTGATTCTGGGGATATAGAAAACGAGCAAGTAGTTGAAGAATTTAACGAGGATGATTGGGATAAAATAGAAAATGGAATCCACGTAAGAACGGGATTAGTAGACGCAGAAGGATTGATGACGGTGGTAGGCAATTGTACGAGCTGCCATTCGGCTAAATTGCTTACACAGAACAGAATGTCTGCAGAGCGTTGGGATGAGACCATAAAATGGATGCAGGAAACTCAGAACCTTTGGGACTTTGGCAAGAATAAGGAGATAATAATAAACTACTTGACCACGAACTACCCGTATAAGGCGAAAGGCAGACGAGCTATACTATCTAATATCGAATGGTACGAACTAGAAGATTAACTAAATACGATAACAATAAGAAAACAGATATAAAATGAATAAATATTTTGACGCATTTATTAATGCTTTTAATGGCACAGTAGACTGGACATGGAAATCAATACTTTTCGAAGTACCTTGGTATACCAATTATTTTTGGGGATTAATAGCAATATCATTGGTTGTTTGGCTGCTGGAAATTGCTTTTCCATGGCGTAAAGAGCAGTCTATAATTAGAAAAGATTTTTGGTTGGATGCATTTTACATGTTCTTTAACTTTTTCATATTCTCTATTATAATAAGTGGGGTGTATACTGTGCTCGGCTTATTGTTCGGCGAATTTAATATTACGGCTAAAAGCCTAGCTCTAATAAATATTTCTGAATGGCCGCAATGGTTGCAGCTGTTTGTGTTTTTTATTGTCCTAGACTTTGTGCAGTGGTTTACCCACGTGTTATTGCATAAATATCCGTTTTTATGGAAGTTTCATAAAGTACACCATAGTGTAAAGGAAATGGGCTTTGCAGCTCACTTGAGATATCACTGGATGGAAAATGTATTTTACAAACCGTTAAAAACTTTTGGTGTTATGATATTAGGTGGTTTTGAACCAGAACAAGCTTACATAGTTCACTTTATTACTATTACTATCGGGCACTTAAATCATGCCAATATTAAAATTAGCTGGGGGCCACTTAAGTATATCTTTAATAATCCAGTAATGCACTTGTACCATCATGCATACACCCTACCAGAAGGCAAGTATGGCATAAATTATGGCATTAGCTTGAGTTTATGGGATTATATTTTTAAAACAGCTTATGTACCAGAAGACAGTGGAACCATTGAAATAGGTTTTAAAGGAGATGATAAATTTCCTCATGATTTTATTGGCCAAAACCTTTATGGATTTGGAAAAAATCAGAAGTAAAAACATAATTTAACGAATAATTAATTAACCTACCTTAACTTTATGCTATGGTAGGTTTTTTGTAGCCTTGTAATTAGAGTAAAGTTCATAAAAGAATACGGTATAAACAATAGTGTATTCTAGAATTAAGAGCCAATAGTTTTCTTGATTATTTGTGTTTACATAAGCGAAATAGCTTAGAAAAATAACAAAGCTCCAGACCATAGGGAATCTGTATTTTGTAAAAAGAGAAAGGAATAAGGGTGTTGCCAAATACCATGGGTGCATTGTAGTTGTAGTAAAATAGTAAAATGCTAAAACAAAAAGCATACTGTGGAGTAAGCCACTAGTAGATTCATTTTTTCTTAATGAAGCCGTAATGAGTACAAAGAATAGAGTTATAAAAGACAACGCTTGACCAATAATGGCGATCTCATTGTAACCTCTAAATGTATAACCTATCTCTCTAATGATGTAATAAACACTTGCATTAAACTCAAATTTTTGAAACCAAAGAAAAACAGTGTTGGTGTAGTTTTTTAAAAATTCCATTGAAACAAAGGGAACTACCGTAATAAACAATGTCCCAATTACAATAACACAGAACAACACCCATGTTCTTAGACCAAGTTTTTTAAAAAAAAGAGGCAAAAAGATAAGAGGAATAAGCTTAACAGAAATTGATAAAGCTAAGAATATAGCAGATACTTGCCATTTATTTTGGTGCAGCAGATAAAGGCTTGCAACCAGAAAAAAGATCATTATAGATTCGAAATGCAGGTTGCCCGTAAGTTCTATAATAATAAAAGGATTTAGGATATACCAAAATATCTTATTAGACGATATATTAAGTGTATTAAGTAGTTTTCGACCGATAAATAGCGTTCCCATGTCTGCCAGAATAATCATGGTTCTCATGACGATTATAGAGCCCATAATGCTGTTGCCTGTAAACAAACCTGCAATCACAAAACACAGCTGATTTAGAGGTGGATAGTTTGTGTAATTGCCTGCACTGAGTTGTCCCATATGATGATGTAGTTCAGTGGCCTGAGCTATGGGGTATTGTCCCAAACTCAAAAACGAATCGGGAGTGTATAAATAGGGATTGAAACCCCCCAATATCATTCTTCCGTCCCAAATAAATCGATAAAAGTCTTGCGATAAATTAGGTATAGCAGCTATAAAGATTAATCGGACGGCTACAGCAAGTACAGTTAAAGGTTTAAAATGATCTTTAAAGTTTGTAACTGTGAGATAGAACAGACCAAATAATAAAGTATAGACAACAAGAAGTTGAACAGTATCAGTCCTTTCTAATCGGTATGCAAAAAAATAGTAGGCTATACTACTTAAGGTACCCAAGAGGAGTAGCTTTAGGCCTTTACTATTTTTAGAAAGTGGCATGTCTATGGTTTAATTCTCATTGCTGTTAAACGCGTGATGTGAGGGACTTAATAAAAACGTACCCAAATCCCAGGAAGAGCATAAGGTGAAATGGGAATAGGCCGAAATCTCCATTCGTTCCATTCACAATAAATGCACTGTACATTCCGAAACCGAAATAGAAGGTTAATATCCCCTCGAAAATGACGGTAAATGATAACTGATTAGTAAGATATTTGTTATCTTTCCAGTTGTTGTTTTTAGCATTTAAATTAAATTTTGGAGTGCGTATAAAATCACTTCTTTTACCCAAATGCCCTTCTAATACCGCTATTGTATTGTGTAGAGAAAAGCCCATTGCTACAGAGAAAAAACTAAAAAACATCCTAATAAATGACAAGAAATTTTTGTATCCTTTCCCATGCAAAGATCTGTAACTAACCCAGAAAGCGATAAAGTAAATAAGCGTTGTGATTATAAAAAAACTGATGCCTATGAAGTAACCGTTTAAATGCGGGTGTTTATTTTTTATGTAAAGAATGGGCACGCTCAAAAGTGCAATGATGAAAAGATTCAGGAACAGAGTACTGTTAAGTAAGTGAAATATGCCATAGAGTTTTGTTTTTATGCTAATATTCTTATTTCGTATCAGTTTTTTGAACAGTTTTTGAAAATTTTCTGCTCCACCTTTGTTCCATCTGAATTGCTGTGATTTAACAGCACTCATAGCCACTGGTAGTTCTGCAGGTGTTACCACATCTTCTATATAAATAAACTTCCATTTTTTTAATTGAGCCCTATAGCTGAGGTCGAGATCTTCAGTTAAAGTATCTCCTTCCCAGTTTCCTGCATCTAGAATGCATTCCTTTCGCCATATTCCAGCAGTTCCATTGAAATTAATAAAATGATTTTTTGTATTTCGACCTACCTGTTCCAAAGTGAAATGTAAGTCTAATGCAAATGCTTGTATTTTGGTAAGTAACGAGTGGTCTCTGTTTGTGTGTCCCCACCTTGTCTGTATTACGCCAATCTGTTCATTGGAAAAATAGGGTAGAGTTTGCAATAACCAATCTGCATCGGGTAGAAAATCTGCATCAAATATGGCGATGAATTCTCCTTTGGCTGCTGGGAGAGCTTCCTTAAGTGCACCCGCTTTGAATCCATCTCTTTTTTCACGGTGTAAGTGCACTATGTCAAATCCTTTTTGTTTTAGTTCAACAACATATTTTTGAGTCAAG
>CBDUEX010000085.1:0-6458 GCA_965366305.1 uncultured Bacteroidia bacterium
TAATTAGAATTACTTATTGCAGTATTAACATCAATTTCATTTGCTTTTGACTTATTGGCAGCAATTAATTCTTGAATAAACGATGATATATTGCTATAGTTTTCAGCATTCCATTTCTTATTCTTTACTTTCTCATCGTAGGTTGCAGGTGCATTAAAAAAGTAGTCGCCAGCACTAAGTAACTCAGAAGCAAAACTTACTTTTTCTTTCAGCATGCTAACCACTTTAAGGACATATTCCTTACCTTTTGCATTGTGCTTCTCTTCCATTTGATCTTCAATCATGGCTAAGACCTTATCATCTGATGCCTTCATTAAAAACTGATGATTAAACCACTTTGCCTTGTCTTGATCAAACTTCGCTCCGCTTTTCGAAACACGCTCTAAACTAAATTCTTTGATGAGTTCATCCAATTCAAATATTTCAGTGTTATCTGATGGGTGCCAACCTAATAAAGCCAGCATATTTAGAACGGCTTCTGGCATGTAACCACTTTCTCTGTATCCTGTACTTACTTCTCCTTCTGGCGAAACCCATTCAAGAGGGAATACTGGGAACCCAAGTCTATCACCATCACGCTTGCTTAACTTCCCTTTACCATCTGGTTTTAAAATCAGTGGTAAATGTGCAAATTCTGGCATGGTCTCTTCCCATCCAAGGTAACGGTATAACATTACATGTAATGGTGCAGAAGGCAACCACTCTTCACCACGAATAACATGACTGATGTCCATTAAATGGTCATCAACAATATTAGCCAAATGGTAAGTTGGAAGACCATCTTCTTTCAATAATACTTTATCGTCTAATTGGCTGCTATTGAACACAATCCAACCTCTTATAACATCATGAAATCGGATTTCCTCATTACGAGGTAGCTTTATTCTAACAATAAAGTTATCACCTCTGTCCATTCGTTCTTTTACTTCATCTTCACTCAAAGTAAGAGAGTTTCTCATACTCATTCGTGAAGTAGCATCGTACTTGGCACTCATATTATTTGCTTCCAACTTTGAACGCATTTCAGTGAGTTCTTCAGTTGTATCAAAAGCATAATAAGCAAAACCATCGTTTACCAGCTGGTGAGCATAAGCTGCATACTTATCCATTCGCTCACTTTGCTTATAAGGACCAAACTCTCCTCCTTCTCTCACTCCTTCATCCACGGTTAAGCCTAACCAAGCTAAACTATTGTTGATATAATCTTCGGCACCTTCTACATATCTCTTTTGATCTGTATCTTCAATCCGCAGTAAGAACTTACCGTTATGATGCTTTGCAAATAAATAGTTGTATAAAGCTGTTCTAACTCCACCAATATGCAAAGGGCCTGTTGGGCTAGGTGCAAATCTTACTCTTACCGGTCTATCACTCATTCTTTTGTTTATTAAGCGGCAAAAATAGCCTCATTTCTATCAAATGCGGACATTAATTTTGGATAGATTTTCCCAATTAGAGACAATTAAATCTATCCCTACTTAGAAACACACTATGCACAAACGCCTGATTTAGTGACGCTTATACGTAATATTGAGACTTGGCACTGCAATTGAATACTATAAAGTACTAAACAAGAGAAGATGAAAAAGATACTACTTACAATTTGCATAATTTTTACAGGACTAATTGCTTTAGCAGATGGTACTGGAAAAGACAAAAAGAAGTCAGAGGTTAAGCCTACTGCTTCTATTACGCAAAATGCAAAATCTTTTAATGTTGGTGGTCTTAAAGCATGTACTGCAGAATTTGATGATTCAGATGCTGTTGTTGAGTACACTGCTCCAGTAAAGAAGGAAACTAAAATTGCTTCTTCAACTGAAACAAAATCAAACAATAAATAATTAGACTTTCTTTAAACCGGCTTTTGCTCGGTGTTCAATTGACTCTTTATACTCTTTATTATTCTTAAAGCTCAACGCTTTATTATAAAATTCTTCCGCTTTCGATTTATCGCTTATACTCAGATAGTAATCTGCTAAATACAAACAGGAATATGCTCCATAGTATTCTTCACTGTCGATAGCAAACAAACTACACGCTTCATAAAATTTCATAGCTACTGGCTGATTTCCCAGTTTTTCATAAATTCTGCCTTTTCGATAACAAAATTCTGCCTTTTCAGGACGAGAATCTAACAATTTGGTGGTCAATAAGTTGATCGTAGCAAGGGCATCTGTATAATATCCGCCATCATAAAGCAAACGTGCTTTTAATAAGATACGATTTGGTTGTTGCTTATTGGCATATTTCACTGCCGTCTTATCTTCTTCATTTAGTGCTTGGCCCTTTTCTAGTATTTCTTTCTTATAAAGATTATAGGCATCAAAATCAGCAGCAAGTAAATAATACCAGCTCATTTTTTGTAAACAGCTTTTTACATAGTTCTTACCTTTAAACTCCAGGTAAAATTTCTTTAAAAATTTAATAGCCTCCACATCTTGCTTATTTAGTTTAGCAACTCCCAGTTGATAGTCTAAAAAATGAAATGGCAAATACTCCTCACTTTGTGGCCTTGCTTCCAACACTTTAATTGCAGTCTCATTCTTGTTCATTTTTAAAGCGATGTTGCTACGAAAGAATGCACTTAAACTATTGGTTTTATAATCGGAGGTTATTTTCAAAGTCTCAGCCCATGCTTTCCCACTTTGCTTGGCCACATTAAACAACGCAAAGGTGTAGATGTATTGTGTTTCTTTGGCGATGTACTGCAACTCGCTAGCCGTATCTTGCGTGTTTGCCAATGCATTTAGTAATCTCAACCCTTCACCTAAGTCGCCTTGTGCTCCTAAGAGTTTCATGACCCAACTATAATTGTCGGGAACAGTGGATAGGTAAACACGTATTACCCCTCTTGTTTTATTGTTTTGAATGAAGTTAGGGAACAATTCGTGATTTTTTTCAATTAACCCTTGTGCCTTATTTATATCCTTAGCAGCAGAATACAATTCATTAAATTTCGCTTTCAATGTAGCGGAATAAAAGTACACTTCAGACTGTGCGAACTTCTTATAAGCCAGTGAATCTGGCAGATTTTGATAATGATTTAGAGCGGTTTCCTTTATCTTTTGGTAGCGATCATACGCTGATTGCTCTTCAGTTATAAATGCTTCTAATAAATAATTGAAATGCAACAGATAATCCACAGCATAATTGTCTGGAAACTTCTCCTTTTCCAATTCCAGCAACTGACGAGCAGGAATTAATTGGAGCTCATAATTTTTGCGTTGAGCTTCGAGTAGTGTTGAATTAAAATGAAATGAGACTTCTGCAAATAGAGAGCAGAAGGTAAGAAGGAAAAGTACAGTTAATGGAAATCGAAAAAGCTTAGCTTTTTCTTCTAACTGCTCTTCTTTTTGGTTTTGGTTCTTCTTCCACATCTTCTTTAATGCCTGCCATTCTAGAATCAATATTAATTCTACCGCATGCTTCGCAAATTACAATTTTTTTAGACTGACGAATATCAGATTGTAATTGAGGTGGTATTTTAGCAAAGCAACCGCCACAAGCTCCTCTTAAGATTGGAGCAACAGCTATGCCATTTCTAAAGTTATGTCTAATTCTATCGTAAGCTTTAATTAACTTTTCTTCGATAGAATCATTTGCTTTTTGTCTTTCTTCTAAGATTGAAGCTTCTTCTTTCTCCGTTTCCGTAGTAATTTCTTCAAGCTCTTTTTTCTTATCTTCTAACGCATTTTCACGCTCATCTAAACGTGTTTGCACTTCATTAATAAGCTCATCTTTTAAAGCAATTGCTTTCTCTACTTCAATGATTTTCTTTTCAGCTGCCTGAATCGTTAATTCTTGAATTTCGATCTCTTTGTTTAATGCATCAAACTCTCTATTGTTTTTTACATTATTCAATTGAGTGTTATACTTTCTAATAAGTTCTTTTGATGTTTTGATTTGCTCTTTATTCGCAAATATTTGCTCATTAAAGTGCTCAATTTCAGTATTGAAATTAGACAATCTAGTATTTAACCCTACCAACTCGTCTTCCAAATCAGAAACTTCCATTGGTAATTCACCTCTAACTGCTCTTAATTGATCAAGTTTCGAATCGATTGTTTGTAACTTGTAAAGTTGCTCTAACTTTTGTGCGATTGTTTTTACTGCCATCTATAGAAAATATTTAATGGGATTCGTATCCCTTTCCGTTTTAAGGACTGCAAATTTACTAAATTTTTTGGTCAAAATATCATATAAAAGGTCTATTGTAAATTTTTCGCTTTCATAGTGGCCAATATCACAAATCATAAGTTGGTTTTCTGCATCAAAGAATTGATGATATTTAAAGTCTCCAGTTATAAAAACATCTGCTTTACTATCTTTTGCATTGCCTAGCAAAAACTGCCCTGAACCGCCGCATACTGCCACTTTCTTCACTTTGTTTCGAAATTTTGTATGGCGAATTACACTTAACTCCATGGTATCTTTTAAGTGTTGCAAGAATTGATTGACATCCATTTCTTCTTGTAAATCACCAACAAGCCCCGCACCTACTTCTTGGTCCATATTTAAAGTTGGATAGAGTTCATAGGCTACTTCTTCGTATGGATGTGCTTCTTTTAATGCTTTTAAGACTTGATTCTTACGATAATCTCTTAGTACAACTTCCAGTCGATTTTCCTTTTCTGTATGCCGTTCTCCCTTGTTTCCGGAATACGGATTTGAAATTAAATTTCCTTTATACGTTCCGTTGCCCGCTGTGATAAATGAACATTCCGAGTAATTGCCAATATGTCCTGCCCCAGCTGCAAACAAAGCATTTCTAATATCTTCCGTGTTTTCAAGAGGGCAATACGTTACTAATTTTAGAATACCCCCAGATTTTGGAGCAAGAATTCGTGTATTTTTAAGCTGCAATAGTTCTGCAATTTTAGAATTAACACCATTATGATAAACGTTGTCTAAGTTGGTATGAATGGCGTAAATCGCGATGTCATTTTTGATTGCTTTTTGAATGGTTCGTTGAACATAATTAGCATTATTAAACCGCTTTAATCCACTAAACACAATAGGATGATGAGCCACAATTAAATTGCACTGCTTTGCAATAGCTTCTTCAACTGTATCTTCAATACAGTCTAAGCTAATTAGCACTCCTGTAATATCCGTATTCCCTTCTCCTACAATTAGACCACTGTTATCATAATCCTCCTGTAATTGTGTTGGAGCGATGCTTTCTAAGTGTCTCAGTATTTCTGCTAGTTGCATAGAACAAAGTTAGGAATTTGTAGGATGTCTACTCAACAATTGAAATGAATAACTCCTTTCAACATAAACTTTCAACTGATTTGCCTTATAGATTCAATAACCAATTACTTATTACGCTGAAAATCGAATAGCACCTCATTTTTCTTTTCTTTGCAAGGTTGAATATTTTATTAAAAATAGCCTTGTCGCCTTTTGCTGCAATCTATTGGGTGCTAACCAGTTTTAGAAATTGGTTGTACGCTAAAAATATATTCAAATCAACTGAGTTTGATCTTCCTATTATTTCTATTGGAAATCTAGCAGTTGGTGGATCGGGCAAAACACCCATGGTTGAATTCCTTATAAAACATCTAAAAACTGACTTTACTATTGCTGTTTTAAGCAGGGGTTATGGAAGAAAATCGGTTGGTTTCAAATGGGTTGAAGCAGAGCATCACTTTAACGATACAGGAGACGAACCACTTCAAATAAAATTGAAATTTCCTGATGTTGCCGTTGCGGTTTGCGAAAAGCGAGTAGATGGTGTCATTCAAATTCTTGCCGATAAACCAGAAGTAACTCTCATTATTTTGGATGATGCTTTTCAGCATCGAGCTATAAAACCAAGTTTGCAGTTGCTGCTAAGCACTTTTCACAAACCCTTCTATCAAGATTGGATAATGCCTGTAGGAAGATTGCGTGAACGACGAGCCGAAGCAAAACGAGCCAATGCGATCGTTTTCACTAAAAAGCCACAATCGCAACTTCCACTTCATGTTCCTAGTCGTTATAATCAGCCCATTTTTTACACGGGTATGGGAAACGAACTACTAACCACTGAGAAAGATAACAGCATACAGGTTATCGACCAACCACTTTACGGGTTCAGTGCCCTGGCTGATAATAGTTTATTTGAAAACAGCTTGAAAGAAACATATAATCTGGTAGGGTTTAGTGGATTCCGTGACCATTATTCATTTACACAAAACGACATTGACTTACTGCACAAAAAAGCAGGAAGTGCTGATTTAGTTTGCACTGAAAAAGATTGGATAAAGGTGAAAGAATTAAATAATGTAAAAGCTATTCTTGTTATAAAAAGCACGCTAGTTCCTCAAAGCACCGATTTTATAGAATGGATTAAAAATCAAATCAATTGAAAGCTAAAAAACACTTTGGACAACACTTTCTTACAAGCGATGAAACTGCTCAAACAATTGTAGAAGCTTTAGGCAATTTATCAGACAAAGATGTGCTCGAAATCG
>CBDUEX010000086.1:0-6448 GCA_965366305.1 uncultured Bacteroidia bacterium
TATTGAAAAACGGAAAAATATAAGCTATGGCAAAAAAAGGAAATAGAGTACAAGTTATATTAGAATGCACCGAGCAAAAAGGTTCTAACGTTCCTGGAATGTCTCGTTACATTACTACTAAGAATAAGAGAAATACTACAGAGCGTATTGAGCTTAAAAAGTATAATCCTCATATGAAAAAAGTAACACTTCATAAAGAAATAAAGTAAGATGGCAAAGAAAGTTGTAGCAACCCTAAAAGTAGCTGGATCTGGTAGAGATTGGGCTAAAGTAATTCGATGTAAAAAATCACCTAAAACGGGTGCTTATTCGTTTAGAGAAGAAATGATGCCAACTGAGTCTGTTAAAGACGCTTTGGCAAGTAAATAATTGATATTTATATAACAAAATTTGAAGCTTCCATTGTATAATTGGGAGCTTTTTTTATTTTAGAACTATGGGATTATTTGACATATTCAAGAAGAAACCATCCGAAGAACAACAAGAGAAGTTGGATAAAGGTCTCGAAAAAACGAGAGGAACTTTTATTAGCAAACTTTCTAAAGCTGTTGTTGGGAAAAGTCGTGTTGATGAAGATTTTTTGGATGAGCTTGAAGAAATCTTAATATCATCTGATGTTGGAGTAAACACCACAGTTAAAATAATTGAAAGAATAGAAGAACGAGTTTCAAGAGATAAGTATCTCTCTTCTGATGAGCTTAATCAAATGCTCAAAGAAGAAATGGTTGAACTGCTAGCCGAAAAGGAAGCTTCGATCAAAAACACCAACGTTCGTCCTTATGTAATTATGGTAGTTGGTGTAAACGGTGTAGGTAAAACAACCACCATCGGAAAACTATCTAATATGTTTAAGAAACAAGGGCTCAAAGTAGTTCTTGGAGCTGCCGATACTTTTAGAGCTGCTGCCGTAGATCAAATAAAAATTTGGGGAGAACGGGTAGGAGTTGATGTGGTGGCTAAAGGCATGAATACTGATCCTGCTGCAGTTGCATTTGAAGCCGTTAAATATGGAACTGAAAATAATGCGGATGTAGTAATTATTGATACTGCTGGTAGACTTCATAATAAAGTAAATTTGATGAACGAACTTTCTAAAATCAAGCGTGTGATGGATAAGCAAGTTGTAGATGCTCCACATGAAGTATTATTAGTACTGGATGCGTCTACAGGACAAAATGCATTTGAACAAGCAAAGCAATTTACTGCTGCTACAGAAGTTACGGCTTTGGCTTTGACTAAATTAGACGGAACAGCAAAAGGCGGAGTTGTTATTGGCATCAGTGATCAATTTAATGTTCCTGTAAAATATATTGGTGTAGGCGAGCAAATGGATGATTTGCAAATTTTTGATAGTAAAAGCTTTGTAAACTCATTATTTAATTAAATGAAAACGAAAGACCACAAACCCAAAAAAGTTGCTCTTGTAACACTAGGTTGTTCTAAGAATACGGTAGACTCAGAAGTAATAATGGGTCAATTAAAAAATGGTAACGTAGAAGCCGAACATGAGAATGTAGAAGGTGCGGATACCATTATTATTAATACATGTGGGTTTATTGATAATGCTAAGCAAGAAAGTATTGATACCATACTACATTACGCCGAAGAAAAGAAGGTAGGGAATATAGAAAGTCTTATTGTTACTGGATGTTTGAGCCAACGTTATAAAGATGACTTATCTCCAGAGATACCTGAAGTAGATAAATGGTATGGAACATTTGATCTACCTCAACTGCTCAATAAAGTAGGAGTTGATTATAAAAAAGAATTAGTAGGAGAAAGACAATCATCAGTAGCAAAGCATTATGCATACATGAAAATCTCTGAAGGCTGCGACAGACCTTGCTCATTTTGTGCTATCCCTTTAATGCGAGGAAAGCATGTTTCTAAACCAATTGAAGAATTGGTAACTGAAGCTAAAAATTTAGTAAGAGACGGAGTGAAGGAGATTATGCTAATAGCCCAAGATTCTACATTTTATGGTATTGATTTATACGGGGAGAGAAAATTAGCTGAATTGATGGATCGATTAAGCGATGTGGAAGGATTAGAATGGATAAGACTTCACTATGCCTATCCTTCAAAATTCCCATTTGATATTCTTCCAGTAATGAATAGCAAGCCAAATATTTGCAAGTACTTGGATATTCCTATTCAACACATTTCTGATAATGTATTGAAGTCAATGCGAAGAGGAATTACAAAACGAAGAACAGAAGAAGTTCTGGACAGAATAAAATCGGAAGTAAATGGAATTGCCCTTAGAACAACACTACTAGTAGGTCATCCAGGAGAATACGAACAAGATTTTGAAGAATTAAAAGACTTTGTTACCCGTTATGAATTCAATCGATTGGGTGTATTTACATACTCACATGAAGAAGGAACTCATGCGTATACATTAGAAGATCATGTTGCTCAAGAAGTGAAACAACAACGAGCAGATGATATCATGGATATTCAACATCACATTTCATTGGCTAAAAACCAAACCATGGTTAATAGTACACAACGGGTGTTAATTGATCGTATAGAAGGGAATAACTACATTGGTAGAACTGAATTTGATTCGCCAGAAGTTGATAATGAAGTGATTATCAGCATAGATTCTGGTTATTTACGCGTTGGAGACTTTGTTAATGCAAAGATTATTGAAGCTGAACCATTTGATCTAATTGCCGTTCCTGTTTAATAATGCAGTTTCATTCAATTAATAGAAATTCAACTTTTTTTCAAAATGACTTTATAGATGCGTACTATGCTGGTAAATTATCAGAATTTAGTTCGTATGCACCAAACCTCAATGAACTTCATCACGTAATTGAAGATCGTTCTAGCTTCGAACAAAGTAGGAGGGATGCACTAGTTTTAGAATTACACAACCAATATAAAGAGGCAGGAATTCAACTGGCATCGTCAGAAGTTGGTGGCAATATTGATAAACTTAAAGCACAAACTACGTTCACCATTACCACTGGCCAACAAATTCACATTGGACTTGGACCTTTGTATGTGCTGTATAAAATTCTAGATGTATTAGCTATTTGCAAAGAAGCAAAAGAGCTTTATCCAACCTTTGATTTTGTACCGGTGTTTTGGATGGCCAGCGAGGATCATGACTTAGCAGAAATTCAAACAATTCCTTTATTCAACAAAGAGTTTAGTTGGGATACAACGCAGATTGGCCCAGTGGGAAGAATGAAAACTTCTGCGATACCAGAACTGTTTCAAACAATTGAAAACCAGTTTAATCTATCTGAAAAGCAGTTGAACTTTATTGAAAAGTGTAAGAGCTATTACACGACCGGAACACTAGCCACAGGTTTTCGAAATTTATTGCATTCTTACTTTTCTTCCGAGGGTTTAGTGATTCTAGATGCGGATGCTAAGGAGCTTAAAAATTCTGTAGCACCTATCATAGAAGACGAGCTTAATGGAAAAAATGCCAGTGCTCTATTGGAAACTACTTCGCAATTAAATGACACTGGTTTTAAGCCTCAACTTGTTGTTCGTGAAACCAATGTCTTTTGGATTTCGGAGAAAGGCAGAAGCAAACTAAAATTGGAATCAGGAAATGTTTGCACCGAAGAAGGCGTAGTACTTTGTTCCAAAGAAGAGATACCGCAATTTGTACAAGCCAATGCTTATAATTTAAGTCCTAATGCAGCATTACGACCGCTTTATCAGGAATTTATATTACCCAATTTGGTGTATGTTGGTGGAGGAAGTGAGCTCCGCTACTGGCATCAGTTAAAAGGCTTGTTTCAAAATTATGGAAAGCAATTGCCATTGTTGCACTTAAGAACGAGCAATATCATAATACCATTTTCGAAGCTTAAAGCACTTGAATTAAGAAGTGTGGAAGATTTGTTTAAATCTGACAATGAGCTTATGTCAGTGTACGGTCAGGATTTAGCTGAAGTGCTAAATAGCCTAGAAACAAGCAAGTTAGAGGCAGAAAAAGCCTTGGATAAGTACGAAAAATTGTTTGCTGATAATGTACCAGGAAGGTCTGTAAACACGAGACTTTTGAAGATAAAGCAACGATTAGAGGAGCTTGATAATTACGCAAAACAGGAGTTATCAAAGAATGCAGATCGTAACCCAAAGCTTGATAAAGTGTTAAGAACCAAGAATATGTATGTAAATCCAGCTTCAATTCAAGAGCGAAACGAGCATATTATTGGTTTTGCGGACATTTTGAGCGAACTAACACCGATTGGGTATTCTCATTTTGGGCTTAAAAATTCCCAAAAAATAAGTGTGATTGTAACTGAAAACGTTTGATAGTTAGGTAATTTAGCTTATTTTTGCCGCTTAATCATTAAATTAAAAAGTATAAAACACGAGTTGCTAAGATTTAAATTATGAAAAATTTGAAATTATTTCTAGTAATGCTTACAATGTTAAGCTTCATGTATTCTGAAGCTCAAGTTGGAAGTTATTTTGAAAAATTTAGACCATCTAAGAAATGGTCTGTAGGTTTACAAATCAGCCCAACTCACCTAAACGGTGATGCGGATGACGCTAAAATTGGTCTTTCTGGCGGTCTACACTTAAAGTATTCTATCTCTCAATCATTTGGCTTAAAGCTAAGTGGAAATTTAGGACAGTTAAAAGGTGGAAGAGCAGAACAAGATTTTAGTGGAAACAAAAAAGACGGAAGATGGGGAACTAGTACAGTTTCTACCCAAAATCCAAAAGACAATGATTTTAACGGTGGTAATCAAGCTCCAACTGATGAAGAGTATGAGGTTACAAACAAGTACAAAGATTTAAATCTTACTGCTGTTTACACCCTTGGAAACATTTCTTTCTTACGACCTCTTAGAAAACTACAATTGTTTACATTCTTCGGAGTTGGAACAATCTGGAGTGATGCTACAGGTGAATTCTCAGGCGTTGATGCACAAAATGCATTTGAAGACTGGGGATCTGAGTATGTAAATGCTCTTGATGCTTCTGGAAATTCAACTAATGTGAAAGCAGATGTTGCTACAGCGGAAACCTATTACAAAGGTAGAAACTTAACAATTCCTTTCGGACTTGGTGTGAAAAGAAACTTTGGCCAATGGTTAGACCTTGGTTTAGAGTGGAGATCAAACTGGACTAGAACGGATAACTTAGATGCATTCTCTTTCCCTATTTGGAGAAACAGATATGCTGACTTTTATTCAACTTTAGGTCTTCAAGCTTCTATTAAATTAGGTGCTAAAGGACAAAAAGCACATTATGATTGGTTAAACCCAATGGAATCTGTTTATGAAAAAATGGAAGAAATTGATGGTATCAAGAAAAAATTAGATGAATTAGCTGGTGATGCTGATGGTGACGGTGTAAGCGACTTATTTGACGTTGAAGCTGATACTGACTGTGACAAAGTTTACGGTAACGGTAAAGCTGTTGATTCTGATAATGATGGTGTTGTTGATTGTAAAGACCTTCAACCATTCTCTATCTGTGACGACGTTGATGAAAACGGTGTTGCTAAAGATACTGATGGTGACGGTGTTCCAGATTGTATCGATGAAGAGCCAAACTCTGTTGCTGGTACTATCGTTGATGTAAAAGGTAGAACTGTTAAAGTTGGTGGCGAGTGCTGCGATTGCGATAACGTTTCTTTACCAACAATCATATTTGATAACGGAAGTTCAAGAATTTCTCCTGCTTCTTACGGTGTTCTTTATAACATCGCTGAGAAAATGAAGCAATGTCCTTCTTTATCAGTTACTGCTACAGGTTACACTGCTAGCAAAAGTGGTGAGCAATTAGCTTGGAAACGATCTAATGCAATCATCGATCATTTAGAAGCAAATTACGGTATTGAGAGAAGTAGAGTTAGCACTGGCTACTCATCAGGTTCAGGTGTTGAGTACAGCACTAGAAGAATTGATCTTTCTCAAACAGGTAAATAATATTTATATAGAGTAGCGACTCAATATATTTGAAAGGCTTCAACTTCGGTTGAAGCCTTTTTTGTTTTATAATTGTACTACAAATGATAAAATCTATTTTAAGCTTCATCCTTCTTTTACTTTGTACTTCACTCGTTGCTCAAAACCATAAGAATGAACTTGCACTTGTTATCGCTCCTTTAAAGTTTCAAGAAGCAACAAGCTATCAAACGATGTACAGAAGAGTGCTTAAAGAAGATCTTAAGTTTAGAGCTGGACTGCGATTCTTTGCAGAAACATCCAAAGAAGTTAGAAATGATACCGTTAGCTTCAGTCAAGGAAGTATTCAATACGATCTCTCTATTGGAATTCAAAAAGATTTAACAATTGGTGATCTTGAAGACCTAAAACTATATGTAGCAACCGATGCATATTATAATTCGGAGTTTAATAGAAAGTCAAATGAAACATTTTATGGATACTATTGGAATCTCGGATTAAAGCCCATTGCAGGCATATCTTATGAACCTTTTCATAATATTCGATTGTCTTTT
>CBDUEX010000087.1:0-6442 GCA_965366305.1 uncultured Bacteroidia bacterium
ACTATTGTATCAAAAAAGGGATGAAAGAGATAGATGATACGGTTTATGAACAAGTAATGGAATCACTTTTGGAGAAGAAAATGAGGAGCCTCCGCAGTTTGAAAGAATATCAACGAAATTATAAATCAGCTCAATTTGTTATTGGTAAAGGTTACGAATCTGATATTGTTTGGGGTATGATTAAATCAAAATTTGTTGGCAAATGAATATTGAAGAACATTTAAACATTCCAAGTCCGGTTACCCAAATTGAAACAGATTGGAGTAAAGAAGGGAATGTAGAGATTTCACTGAAACGAGACGATTTAATACATCCAATAATTTCTGGCAATAAATGGCGAAAGCTTTCTGGAATTCTAAAAACACACAAAGCAGGTACTTACAACAAGGTGGTAACTTTTGGAGGAGCGTATTCTAATCACTTGTTAGCAACTGCTTGTGTCTCCTCTATTCTAGGAGTGGCATCTAAAGGGTTAGTTCGAGGAGAAGAACCCAAACAAAAGAACACCGTACTTTTAATGTGTGAGTTGTATGGCATGGAATTAGAGTTTTTATCTAGGGAAGACTATAAATTAAGATGCAGAGAGCACGGTGTTAATAATCAAACATTGTTTATTCCAGAAGGCGGTGCTTGCGAGCAAGGAACTTTAGGATGCGAAGCAATTTTAGACGAGGTTGAGTTAGACAGCTATACTCACGTGTATGTTTCGTGCGGAACCGGTACAACAATTGCAGGTATGGCAAAGTCAATTTTAAAAAGCACCAATAATTCAATTAAACTTTATGGCGTACAAGTTTTGAAAGGAGTAGGGTATATTCAAGAGGAATTGAAACAGCATTTTGAAATCAGTAATGCTACAATTTTAGATGAACACCACTGCGGAGGATATGCAAAATCAACATTGGAATTGGATGAATTTATTAAAGATTTTGTTAAACAGACAGGTGTTTTGCTGGATCCAATATATACAGCTAAGCTTATGTTAGCTATCAAAAAACAAATTGAAAATGGCGACTTAAAGAAAGAAAGCAAAGTTTTGGCAATTCATACCGGTGGTTTAACAGGATGGTTTGGAAAGTCGAGTAGCCTTTTTAAAGCTTAGGAGATACAAATCCGCTAATTTCAAGGAATGTAAATCCTTCGCCAGCATTATGTAAAACAGTTATTGTTTTAAGAAATTTGCCGATGTCTTCATGTGAATCGTAGGTAGCTATAATGTAACCGTTCATTCCCGGACGAACTATTTCGGTGCTCCATTCTGGAGAAGTACAGCTGCAGTCAGGAATCACATTTATTATTTCAAGATTATCGGTTCCGGTATTTTTAAATACGAATTTTTTACGAATTATCTCACCTTGATTAATACTACCTACATTGAAAGAAGAAGTATCAAAACTGATGATGGGCTGAAGTATTTTACTTGTGTCTTTAACAGTAAATACCGTAGTGAGGTTTTCTTCAGAAGTAGCTTCGTGCTTTCCAGAAGAGTCTAGTGTAATAATGAAATCTGAGTTTGAAATAATATCAATCGAATGAATTGAATCGTTGCTTTCTTTTAACTCTTCTAGTTTTTCAAGTTTCTCTAGAATTGATTGAACTTCTATTGTGTTTTCTTGAGCCCAGCAAAACTGGAAAACAAGTATTAGAATAAAAGTTAGTGAATATTTCATGGTAAACTAAAAACCCCTTGCGGTAAGCAAAGGGTTTAAATATTTTATAAATTGAAATTAAGGTGCAACAACTGTTGGTTTAACTTCTGGAGCTGCTTTGTTAACAACACCTCTAATAGTTAAGAACTCTGTTCCTCCTTCACCATTATGTTGAATAGTGATTGTTTTAGTGAAGTTACCAGGTCTTCCTTTAGAGTTGTAAATTGCAGTAATAGTACCTTCTGCACCTGGAGCAACTGGCTCTTTAGTCCATTTTGGAGTAGTACAACCACAAGAAGCTTTAACGCTATTTAATACTAGAGGAGCATTTCCTGTATTTTTAAAAGTAAAAGTAACTGTTGCTTGTACACCTTCTTCAATTGTACCAAAATCGTGAGATTTTTTCTCAAGTACCATTTTTGGAGTTGCCTCAGTTGATAATGTTAGTTTGTTTCCATCATTTTGAGCTTGGCTCAAAGTTGTAAATCCAAATACAAAAGCTAATAGTAGGAATAAATTTTTCATTTTTATTGTTTTAAATATGTTTCAAAATTAATGTTCAACACTTAATGAACAAATAGAATGCCAAAAAATAAGGCACACCAAAATGTCATATTATAAATAGTTAGGTTTACGCTTTTCAAGGAATGCCGCAGTTCCTTCCTTGAAGTCATTGGTTTGGAAGCTACTTGCGAAACTGTCTATTTCAAATGTAAAACCGTCTGTATTTTCATACAATGCATTGGTACATTTAATCACTTCTGCTATGGCAAGTGGCGATTTTCCTACTAATTTTTCTACATATGTTATGCAGGTGGGTAGTAATTCGTCTTGATTAACCACTTGAGTAACTAAACCAAAATCAAGTGCAGTTTGGGCATCTATACTTTTTGCGGTGATTAACATGTCAAGGGCTCTTCCTTTGCCAATGATTTGTGCTAATCGTTGTGTTCCACCATAACCAGGAGGCACACCTAAGTTTACTTCAGGCTGTCCAAATTTGGCGTTTTCACTAGCAATTCTAACATGACATGCCATTGTTAGTTCGCAACCGCCACCAAGGGCAAATCCGTTTACTGCTGCAATCACAGGAATTTCGCTTGCTTCAATGCTGTCAAACACTTTACCTCCATTGGCACTCATTTTTTTCGCTTGAGAGCTGTTAAAATTGGCAAATTCAGAAATATCAGCCCCTGCTGCAAAAGCTTTTGTTCCTTTACCTGTTAGAATAATTCCGCGAACTGATTTTTCTTTATTTAATCGAGCGACTTCTGTGCCTACTTCTTGTATTAGTTCTATGTTGAGTGCATTTAACTTGTCTTCACGGTTAAGCGTGATGATTTGAACGACTCCCCTATTTTCTGAGATAATGTTGTTGTACATCTGGTTGCAAATCTAAAGTTTAAAAATTACTCTTGAGACACAAGAGGGCAAGTGATTTTCACTTCAACTTCAGGCCAAAGCTTAGATATCCCATCTTCATCCTTATGGAGGTCTTCACATTCTTTGTTGAGTGCATTCAAACTAGCTTCTGCGTTCCAATCTGGGATCATTAAGGTGGTATAAATATTTAAGACGTTATTTTCAATTACATAGTTGGCTAAAACAGATTTTTCCATTCCGTTCATCTTTAAATTGATAGATACCTTGTTATCTATTAAAGAATCTACTGAAGCAACTATTTCATTAGGAAAGGTAAAATTACCAAAGAAGAATTTTACAATTTTTGGGTCTCGAATTGCATTATTTGAATTTACAAATGCAGTATTAATATGAATATTTGCACTTTTAAGAATATCTTCAATTGTTCCTGAATTATTTTCACATTTAACAGAAATAGAATCGAAAGTACCACTTACACCAATTCGTTTAGTGGTTTTAAACGCCGTCCAATGTACTTTTACTGAATCGACGTTAATACCATAACGATCTATGGTTTGACTATCTGTTAATGTTTTATCTGAATTCGGATTTTGGTTGCAAGAGATTAAGGCAATTGAAAACATTGCCATAAAATATAGTTGTCTAAGTTTTATCATAAATTGCTTTTTGATATTTCTAGTTCTGCTGGAAAAACTAATGCATCTTGAGGGAGTTCTCCAGTTAAAGATTCTAAAAACGCAGTAATGTTGTCTATTTCGATTTCTGTTAGCTCTTTGTTTAGTTGTAACTTGGCCATTATGATTGTAGCTTCTTTCAAGTCCGAAACGCTACCATCATGAAAATAAGGGCCTGTTTTAGTTATGTTTCTAAGACCGGGAACTTTAAATATATCTTTATCATATTCAGAGTTTGTTACCGTCTTTCTCCCGTCGTCTTCGGTTTTACTCTTGGTGAAATCCCTATAGTCTCCAAACAATCCAAACTTTTGAAACATAGTTCCGCCCAACTGGCTTCCCATGTGACACGTTTGACAGCCAATCTCTGTAAAAGTTGCAAGGCCATCTATTTGTTTTTGAGTTAAAGCAAGTTTATCCCCGGCTAAGAATTTGTCGAAAGGAGAAGGGGTTACAAGTGTTCGCTCAAAAGCTGCAATAGCTTGGGCAACATGATCAAAAGTAAGGGGTTCTGCAATATTCGGAAACGCTTTTTTGAATAGGTCTTGATACATTGGTATTTTTGATAGTCTATCCACTAAGAATTTTTCAGATGGAATTGCCATTTCTACAGGATTTAGTATTGGCATACCTGCTTGTTCTTCTACGTCTTTTGCTCTGCCATCCCAGAACTGCGTTGTGTGAAAGGCCGCATTATATACTGTTGGAGAATTTCTTGTTCCAAAACCTCCGTTATCACCTACTGATGTTGGTAGATTATCTACACCATAGGTTTTAAGATTGTGGCATGAATTGCAGCTATTGTTCCCAGTTTTTGATAGACGAGTGTCGTAATACAATATCTTTCCAAGTTTGATTTTGTCATCAGTTAGCGGATTTGCCTCACTTTCTGCTGCCACAAACTGTGGCTTGAACAAGCCCATAGCTTTCTCAAATAGCTCGTCAGAAACAGAGACAGTTTGTGATTTGTTAGCGTCATTTTTATTGCAAGCAACTAGTGCAATCAATAGAAGTAATATTAAAGAGATGGATAATGTTTTTTTCACGCAGCCAAGGTAAAACAGTTGACTATTTTTTAATGTGATTTAGGTAACATAAATATAATCAAAGTTCATAGACAGAAGTCTAAATTTTTACCTTTGTTCCAATGCATTTAGATAAAACACTTTCGTTTGATGAGTTTGCAAAAGCAAGCTTGGCCGATTGGAAAGAAAAAGCAACAAAAGATCTGAAAGGGAAAAGGCTTGAAGACTTAGCTTACACTACATCAGATGGCATTGTCCTAGATCCGTATTTTACAGATGAGAATAGTACCTCGAAGCTTTTTATTAGTAAAGCTGATTGGAAAATCACTCTTTTAGGTAATGATAAATTAGAAGGGGTTGATGTGACAATCACAAGCCTAAATGATCTAGGTAAAAATTGCGGAGAGCTGGTATCTAAAAACTTAAGCAAGGCTTCCAATGAAAAGTCTGTTTACTTTGAAATAGGGACCAAGTTCTATGAAAACATTGCGAAGCTTAGAGCTTTAAGAATTGCATACCCAAGTACTGAATTAAATGTGGTTATTCCTGCTTCTAATGATGAGTTTGAATATAACAACTTAGTGCGTCAAACGATTGCAGCAGCATCTGCAACCATAGGTGGTGCGAAACATATTTGTATTCTTCCTTTTAATAACAAAGACAATGCTCAAAGCCAACGTCTAGCGAAGAATATCCAACTTGTTTTGCGTAACGAAAGTTATTTTGGAGAGATCGAGGATGCTGCAAGCGGAAGTTGGTTTATTGAAAAATTAACGGCTGAGTATCTTGAAAATATAATGCCTAATCTGGTGACTACTCAAACAATCAACACATCAACTTTTTCTGCGGGTATCGCTCCGTATTTGCGGGGACCATATAGCACAATGTATGCGATTAGACCATGGACAATTCGACAATATGCTGGATTTAGCACGGCAGAAAAAAGTAATGCGTTTTACAAGAGAAATCTAGCGGCAGGGCAAAAAGGCCTTTCAGTTGCATTTGATTTGGCTACACATCGAGGATATGACAGTGATCATCCTCGAGTAACGGGAGATGTTGGCATGGCTGGAGTTGCTATTGATAGCATTGAGGACATGAAAATATTGTTTGACGAAATTCCGTTAGGCGATATTTCTGTTAGCATGACAATGAACGGAGCAGTATTGCCAATTATGGCTTTTTATATAGCTGCGGCTAAGGAGCAAGGCGTTGACAAAGAGACACTTGCAGGCACAATTCAAAATGATATTTTAAAGGAGTTTATGGTACGTAATACATATATCTATCCTCCAGCACCAAGCATGCGTATTATCTCCGATATTTTTAAATATACCTCTGCTAATATGCCTAAATTCAATAGCATTAGTATTAGCGGATATCACATGCAAGAGGCCGGAGCTACTCCAGAATTAGAGTTAGCGTATACAATTGCTGATGGATTAGACTACGTTAGAACTGGGATTGAAGCCGGACTAGCAGTAGATGATTTTGCTCCACGACTTTCATTTTTTTGGGGCATTGGAATGAATTTCTATAAAGAAATTGCCAAGCTAAGAGCGGGCAGATTGCTATGGGCAAAATTGATTAAGAAGTTTGATCCACAAAATACGAAATCGATGGCACTTCGAACACATTGCCAAACAAGCGGATGGAGCTTAACAGAACAAGATCCTTACAATAATGTAGCAAGAACAACAATCGAAGCTCT
>CBDUEX010000088.1:0-6442 GCA_965366305.1 uncultured Bacteroidia bacterium
TTGATCTAACATGATTATTTTAGTGAAGTAAAGATAAACTTCATCACTTCAGGATGTATTAACAAAACACAACTTTTGTCTTTATTCGTTTTTATCTGCTCCTTAAATGCCTCTTCCTTATCCTTCATCACAATACCTTTACTCACTAATTCTTCCAACGTACTAGCAGAAAAGCTAAAGCTTGAATTGAACGTGTCTTTATCCAGCACTTTTTGAGCGAGTGCAATGTCCTCTTTATGAGCAATTAACATAGGAAACTTAGAAAATCCTTCATTCACAATGGTGTCTACTACTTCTTTTAGTTCTTTTTTGAATGATTTTACATCCAGTTCCAACACTTTTAAGACCTCTTGTTCTTTTTCCCCAATATTCATTTAATCGTTCAAATTAATGAGTGCAAAAATCAGATAATTATTTCGCAATCACGAACTATTCCCTATTATATATTTCAGCGTAGAACATGGTTAATGCTTCATAAATGCTTTGAAGTCTGCCGCAATTGACATGAATACCGTTTTCTCCCTGAGCTATTTTCATTGCTAATACATTATTTAATATGGCCACTCCTTTACAGTCTCTAACCAATGATTACCTAATTAAGACTGCATTTATTACTAATATTATTTAACTTCGTACGCACCGATAATCATGAAAAAAACACTTTTATTAATCGCTCTTTTATCTTTCTCTCTATTTTCATTCAGCCAAGTAGCTAAAGAAAATTTACGCGGGAAAGGAAGTTATAATATTTTGAAATTTGACGCACTAAACTTAATGGGTATTGGCGTTCAAAAAGTACATTTAGCGTATGAGTTTTCTCCTATGAAAGCGAATGAAAATAACTTCCCTACCATTCAATTCAACCTAACTGCACCATTTAATAGTTTAAACCATATTGACATGAATTATGGCTTAGAAGGTGGAGCGGAATTGCGTTTTTATCAGAGAAGAAAAAACCGTGAACAACTATCAGCTGAAGGCTTTTATCTAGGTGTAGGATTAGATGGCGGTTTTACCAGCTTTACACATCTTGATCAATATTACAGTTCTGGAGTTGGAACCAAAGAGGTTTCTACAGACTATGAACGAATTAGAACAGGCATCTATTTTTTACTAGGAGCTCAAACTAAACTTGGAGAAAAGCTTTTCTTTGATGTGAATGTAGGCATGGGCTGGAGCAACGTGAGCGTAAAACCATCCGAAGCCATTGCAGAAGATCCACAATGGACAAAAGAAGATTTATACTACAACGGCAATCCGTTTTTTAGTTTATACCGTGATGGTAAATATCAAGGTTTTTATATGCCGGTTAGCTTTGGAATAGGGTATAATTTTGCAACTGAATAAATCCTCAATTCTTCCTGTTAAGTCGCACAAAGAGGTGGCCGAAGTAGCCAAATTAGCTCAACACATTTGGACGCAACATTACACGCCTATTATTGGTGAAGATCAAGTGCGTTACATGCTGCACAAATTTCAATCGGAAAAGGCAATTCAAGACCAAATTAATGAGGGCTACAACTATTTTTTAATTCAAACTGACAATCCCATTGGCTATTGCTCCATTCTAGCCGAAAAGCAGTCGCTATTTCTAAGTAAAATATATGTACTTCATAATCAAAGAGGACAAGGATTTGGCGGCATGCTTATAGACTTTGTTAAATCACAAGCAAAAGAATTGAATTGCGATCAAATAAGATTAACCGTTAATAAGCACAACACAAACAGCATTGCTGCCTACCACAAAATGGGCTTCTACACTAACCGAGAAGTAGTTTTTGATATTGGCCATGGCTACATAATGGATGATTTTGAGCTCATTTTAAAGCTCTAAGTATTGAATGGCATTCAATTTGAATTATTGATGCTATGAAACTACCCGCCTTCTTTTCTCTCCTTCTACTTTTTCTGTCAATTTCAGCATTTTCATCAAAGACCATCCAAGACATTCGATTCTTGCTAGAACCTTCGGATAAGGTAGAAAACATCAGTTACAAATACGGTATTCAATTATTCTTATCCAACAATAAACACCGAAAAACAAAAGGCTATTTAAACGGAAATTTTTCTTGGAGAAACATTATCATTAGCTCAGATCAACTAACAAAAATAGACAATGATGTACTTTTTGTTGACCACCAAAAGATTAAAGAAAACGGAAATCAACTTGACATCAAAATTGAAATAAAGTACAAATCAGAAAAGTACAATTATCTGCATACCATTGAATTTCCTACGCTTGATAGCATTGCAGTTGTAAACAGATTGCTCACGGCTTACAAAGACAATTATTTACGCGTTTATGGATACTTTTCAAATGGTAAAACATACCTGTTATCTGCTGATAAAGAATACCCAGGATTTTCAGCAAACGATTTATCTATAAATACTCCTCGTGGTGTCGCCCAAAAAAACTTGTTCATGTATTATCATCCAAGATGGGATGAGGTGCAACACGACATTCCTCTTGAAGTACAATACGATAATGTAAGTAAAGAAATTTGCCTCAAAACTGATTTAAGTGCAGCGGTAAGTGTTGAAAAAAAGGGTATGATTGGGAAAGATGGAGACAAAGGAGGTAATGGAGCAAGTGGTAACCAAGGCTACGGAGGTTATCCTGGAGAAAATGGATGGAATGGAGGATTTGGTCAGCAACCCAATGATGTTTATGCTTATGTTGCTGAGAAAGATGGCTTCATTTTATGCTGGATAATTCAAGACAATTGGCAGAAAAAATACATCATTGATTACAACGGGACGATTTCAATTACTGCAGTTGGTGGTGAAGGTGGACATGGTGGAGCTGGCGGCGACGGCGGAGCTGGAAGCCATGCAGATGAAGAATATGATGCAGGTGACGGCGGAAGTGGTGGCGACGGCGGTAATGGCGGCGATGGTGGAAACGGAGGCAATATAACAATCTATCACGACCTCCATCCAGACTTGGCTCAACGTATTATTAAAGCACATTCGGTTCCTGGAAAGCCAGGCAGTGGTGGCGAAGGAGGTCGAGGCGGCAAAGACGGAATAGAGGACAATAGCGATACCCCAATATTGGGCTTGCTATCATTAATTATTAGAACGCGTGGGCCTGCGGGAAACACGGGCAATTCTGGCGAATACGGAAATAGAGGTAACGTTGTTTACGAATGCATGAATAGCGAAGAATATGTTGCTATTTATGAATCATTTCAAGTAGAACTATGATTTACTTTAATTGCAATACAACCACATTCTCCGCATGATGTGTTTGAGGAAACATATCTACCGCTTGACTTTTTAGTACATTATACTTTTCTGATAACATTTCTAGGTCGCGAGCTTGAGTTGCAGGATTACAACTTACATATACAATTTTAGGACATGCAATTTCGAGTAAATATTGCACCACCTTAGGATGCATTCCGCTTCTTGGTGGATCGGTTATAATAATGTCTGGATGCCCATGATTGTTATAAAACGTTTCATTAAACACATCCTTCATATCTCCCACTTCAAAATGAACATTATCAATGGCATTCAATTTTGCATTTTCATTTGCAGCTTCAATTGCTTCAGGAACGATTTCTACACCAATTGCTTTCTTCGCTTGTTTGGCTGCAATACAGGTAATAGTTCCCGTTCCACAATACAAATCATAAACTACATCTGTTGATTGAATATTGGCAAAGTCTAGGGCTACGTCGTACAATTTCTCTGCCTGTTTTGTATTGGTTTGGAAAAATGATTTCGGCGATATCTTGAACGAAAGTCCATTCAATTTTTCAGTAATCTCAAAACTTCCGCTATACGATATAAACTCTAAGTCGTATAAACTGTCATTCAATTTTGTGTTGATGGAATAGTTTAATGCCGCAGGATTAAATTTCTCTTGAATAGCTCCAAGTAAAGCTTGAATATTATCAGGTTCATCCTTTGCAAATATTACATTGATCATCCAATCTCCTTCTGATGAATTTCGCAACATTAAATTTCGCATTAAACCCGTATGTTCTTTTAAATCATAAAATGAAAGTTCATGCTCAATGCAATAAGCACTCACAAAATTTCGAATTTCATTTCCAAGATCGTTTTGTAACCAACATTTATCAATGGCAATTACCTTATCGAAACGGCCAGGTGCATGAAAACCGAGTGCATTGGTGTGATCTAATTCTCGTGAATCTTCACCTTCAAACAACCATCGTTTATTCGAGAAGGTATATTCCATCTTATTGCGATAGAATTGTTGTTCGTTTGCCCCAATGATTGGAAGAACTTCAGGTACTTCTATTTTCCCTATTCGCTGCAAACAATCTTGTGTCCATTGATGTTTCAGCTTCATTTGAGCCTCATATTCAATGTGTTGCCATTTACATCCACCACAAACACCATAATGCTCACAAAAAGGTTCTGTTCGAACTTCTGAAGCGGTATGAATCTTGGTTATATTGGCTAAACTGTACTTTTTCTTGCGTCCAACAATTCGAATGTCTACGATATCTCCGGGAGCACCATATTTAACAAAAACTACTTTGTTGTCAATTCTAGCAATAGCGTGTCCTTCACCTCCTCCGGCTAAGAGCTCCACATTATCGAACAGCACCTGTCTGTTCTTTCTATTTCGTCCCAATTACTTATTTCTTAATTAATGTTTTGGCTTTTTGGTATCGCTCAACGTTGTCTAACATTTCGTCGAACTTTTTAGCATCCATATATCCTGGTACTTGAAACATTTGATTTGTTTGAGGCACAAAGAAGAAGGTAGTTGGATATCCACCTGGTTTATTATTTGAAAGAGCCAATAAGAGCTGCTGTCCATTTAGTGTATCACTTCCAGTATAATACGAACCTGGTTTTTCAGGATTAAACTTGATAGAAATGTAGTCTTTATTCAATCTTTTGGCAATACTGTCTACTGCAAAAGTGTTCTTATCCATTTTCTTACACCAGCCGCACCAATCTGTGTAACAATCAATTACGGCTATTTTACCTTCCGCTTGAGCTTGTTGAAATCCAGTATTGAAATCAGTCCAATTTACTTCTGTTTTAGTTTCAATAGTGCTTGGGGTTGCAGCTATAAGAATTGGGATGAATAGTAAGAATTTTAAAAACTTCATAAATGTATATACAAAAATAACCCAAATAAAAGTTGAATTATTGCCCTATTCGTTAATTTTACACACTCTTGAATAATGTCTTCGGATCCAAATCAACCAAATAAAAACGATTCTTTTAAAATTGACGGCTCCATTCACTCGAAACCGGTGTCTAATTATATCGAAGAAGAAGTGGAATATGGAAAAAGGAAACCGCGACTTTTAATTGCCATACTCTCTATTCTAATTCTGTTGTCTTTTGGTTGGGGAGCAATAATTCAATACCGGTTGATTCAACAAACCAAGCAAATTGCGGCAGCCAATAATCTTCAGAAAAACCTAAAGGTACTCAATCAAAAATTGCAAGATCAAAATGCCACAAATGATTCCTTAGCAAACATTATACTGAAGCTGCAAAAAGACAATGAATTGCTTTCTGAAAACCATGAGCCACCTACTGGAATATTTTTTGAAGTTCAACTCGGTTCGTTTAATGATTTTGATATGGATTCTTATCTTCAAAACTTAGCTGCATTGCGACAAGAAAAACACGATGCTAAAACAAAGCTATTGTTGGGCAGATTTAGATCGTTTAAAAAAGCGATGATGTTCGAAAACGACTTGAAACAAATGGGAATTAATAACGTGTTTTTGGTAGGCAGAATTGATCATAAAATTGTGACATTTCAAGAAGCCTTAAATGCACTAGAACAACGCAACAATTAAACTATCTTTGCGTTCTATAGAAGAAGAAGTGAGCAACTCTCAAAATACATTAATTTCAAAACTTGAGAACTTCATTAAGAAGTACTACCAAAATCAGTTATTGAGAGGGGTAATTCTTGCTACATCTTTACTTCTTGCAGGATTCTTTTTTCTAAGCTTTGCAGAATACTTCGGACGATTTTCAACGGGCACACGTACGTCTATTTTTATCTTCTTTATACTGTGCTGTATTGGAGTTTTTGTTTACTACGTTTTACGACCAATTTTAGGCTTAATAAACGTAAACAGAAAGTTTGGAATTAAAGAAGCTTCTGTATTGGTTGGGAGTCATTTTCCTGAGGTGAAAGACAAACTACTAAACACCTTACAACTTCAAAACGATGCCAGTAATGCACCTCAAAACAGTTTAATTATTGCTAGCATCGAGCAAAAAACAAAGGAACTTAAGCCCATCCCTTTTACAAGAGCTATATCATTCAAAAAGAATTTCCGATACGTAAAATTTGCACTGCTACCTGCACTTGCTTTGTTGTTTGTGTTACTAGTAAGTCCAGGTTTCAAGAAAAGTTCCGAGCGACTGGTCAAATTCAATAAGCACTATGAAATTGAAGCCCCATTTGATTTCATTACCAACTTGG
>CBDUEX010000089.1:0-6416 GCA_965366305.1 uncultured Bacteroidia bacterium
AGCAGCAGTAGTAAACGTAGGACTTAATTTTCTGCTAATACCCCAATACGGAATAGAAGGAAGTGGTGTCGCAACCATTATTTCTATTGTAGTTTTCAATTTAACCAAATTCATATTTTTAAAGAAGAAGTATGGTTTTAACCCGTTTAGTAAAACAACACTGTATATATTAGGTCTTGCTTTAACAGTCTATTTTGCGGTGTCATTCTTGCCTAGAACTTCGCTTCCCCTAGCTAATCTATTTCTGTATTCTGGCTTATATGTGATGATATTTGGACTGTTGTCTTATAAATTGAAATTGGCTCCAGAATTAAATGGATTCATTAACAAACAATTTAGGAGAATCAACATAAAACCTTTTGATTAGAATTGAGAAATTTAAAAGGTTTAGATAGAAAAACCTCCTAACTTTGCCGCAATATATTTATTATGTTAAACATTATTCTATTCGGCCCTCCAGGTGCAGGAAAAGGAACTCAAAGTAATAAGATTATTGAGAAATATGGGATTACCCACCTGTCTACAGGCGATGTTTTCCGATACAATATGAAAAATGAAACTGAATTAGGACAATTAGCTAAAAGTTATATTGACAAAGGTGCATTGGTTCCTGATGAAGTAACAAACAATATGGTAAAGGATTTCTTAGAACGAAATGAAAATCCAAATGGATTTATTTTCGATGGTTATCCAAGAACAATAGCACAAGGACAAGCTCTTGACAAAATGCTCGATGAAATGGGAACAAGTGTTTCTATGATGGTGGCATTAGAAGTAGATGAAAACGAGCTGGTAAAACGTTTGTTAGAAAGAGGTAAAACAAGTGGGCGTGCAGACGATCAAGACGAAGATACTATTCGAAATAGATTTAAAGTATACCAAGAAGAAACTTCGCCATTGGCTATGTTCTATTCTGAACAAGATAAATACGTTGGAGTTCATGGCATGGGTACTATTGATGAAATATTTGATAGAATCAATCACGAAATCGACTCTAAATCAATAAGCAGCTCCGAAGAAGACTAAGCGAGCTACTAGCACTGTTGTGAGCAACCAAAACTTTATAGATTACGTAAAAATCTGTTGCCGAAGTGGCAAGGGAGGTGCAGGTAGTCATAGTTTTTTCAGAGACAACCTAAATGCAAAAGGGGGGCCTGATGGCGGCGATGGTGGTAAAGGAGGCTCAGTTATAATGCGAGGAAATTCACAACTGTGGACGTTACTTCACCTCAAATTTAAACGACATATTACATGCGATGATGGTGCTCCAGGTACCAAGCGAAACAGAACTGGAAAGTCTGGCCAAAATATGATTATTGAGGTGCCGCTAGGAACCGTGGCAAAACATCCCGAAACTTTTGAAGTATTGGGAGAGATTACGGAAGATGGTCAAGAACTGGCTTTGGTTGAAGGAGGACGTGGAGGTTTAGGAAATACTCATTTTAAGAGCCCAACAAATCAAGCTCCTAAGTATGCTCAACCAGGAGAACCCGGAAGAGAAGAATGGATAATTCTTGAACTAAAAGTATTGGCCGATATTGGTTTAGTAGGATTCCCAAATGCGGGTAAATCAACACTACTTTCTGTAGTTTCCGCAGCGAAACCAGAAATTGCGGATTATGCGTTTACCACATTAACACCAAATCTTGGAATTGTGAAATACCGCGATTATAAGTCGTTTGTAATGGCGGATATTCCCGGAATTATTGAAGGAGCGAGTGAAGGCAAAGGCCTCGGACATCGTTTCTTGAGACATATTGAAAGAAATGCAGCATTGTTATTTATGATTCCTGCAGATTCTGATGATATTACGAAAGACTACCATGTTCTATTGCAAGAGTTAGAGAAATTTAACGAAGAGCTTCTGTATAAAGATAGATTTCTAGCCATAACCAAATCCGATATGCTCGATGAGGAATTAGAATTGGCCTTACGAGATGAAATTGATGTGGATTGTGAATTTATGTTTATATCTGCCGTTACCGGCAAAAACATTCCACAGCTAAAAGACAAGCTTTGGAGTATCATGAATGACTAAGTTGAAACTCAGAGATGAGTTATCAAATCTTTTAAGTCAAATATCATAGTTAAGTTAGCATGAATTAGCAAATCATCATCCAATTCCGAATCATTGGGATTGTACCAATATACATTCCATCCAGAATTAAGTCCACCTTTAACATCAGCAATTGGATTGTCTCCAATATAAGAACTCTTATTCAATGAACTGCCTGCATTTGCTAATGCGGCTTTAAAGATTTGTGGATGTGGTTTTTGTACTCCTACTTCTTCGGAAATAGTTAAGGTCTTAAAGTATTTTTCTAAGTTTGAATGCTTGAGTTTTCTGCGTTGCGTCTCTGCAAATCCGTTGGTAATCAGATGGATATCGTATTTTCCGGCTAAATAGTCAAGTGTTTCAATGGCACCAGGCATGAGCTTTGTTTTGGTAGGACAAATAGCTAAGTAGCGTTCCCAAATGTCTTGAGGAACATTCAGCTCAGGAACACCCATCTCAATAAAGGTGTCTGTAAAGCGTTTGGTTCTAAGCAGTTCTTTTTTAATCTTGTTTTGGCGATACAACACCCAAAGGGCATCATTTTTTTCCTTGTAAATTTCTACAAATTCCTCTTCACTGTGGTTAGAGAATTCAGCCAATTTATAATGGTGATACAGCTCGCGAAGTGTTTCGTCAGCATTGGAGTCAAAATCCCAAATGGTATGGTCGAGGTCGAAAAAAATATTGTTAGGCATCGTTTATAGTTTTACTCCAAAGCTTAAATCTCCAGCATCACCTAATCCTGGAACAATGTATCCATCTTTATCAAGTGTTTCGTCTATTACTCCAATCCATAAATCTGCATCTGGGATGTTTTTGAGCACATAATCAACCCCTTGCTGACTTCCAATAACAGAGACCAAATACACTTTTTTGGGAGTGCCTTTGGATGCAAATGCTTGATACGTTTCTACCAAGCTTTGGCCGGTGGCAAGCATAGGATCGCATATAATTAGAATTCGATTATTGATATCGGGTGTGGCAACATATTCTAATACAATTTCAAATTCAGTTTCGTTTTTGTGCTTTCTATAAGCAGAAATATAAGCTAAGTCTGCTTGGTCAAACATGTCGGCCATTCCCTTTTGAAGTGGAAGTCCAGCTCTAAGAATAGTGGCAATTACAGGTTGTTCTTTTAGCGTTTGAACTTTAGCAATTCCCAGTGGACTTTGAGTGAACTCAATTTTATTTTCAAATTGCTTACTTATTTCATACGCAGCAATTTGGCCAATTCGTTCAATGTTCTTACGAAACTTAGAACGGTCTTTTTGGATGTCTTTGTGCCGGAGTTCATGTAAGAATTCGTTGAGAACAGAAAATTCCTTTGAAAGTATATGTACCACTATCTTTTAATTTATTACTTCAAAAGTATTGGATTTTTATGGATGAATAATTGTTTAGTTTTGCCTTATGGATTTTAACGACCCATTTGTAGCAAAACTGATTGATTTAGCAATTGCGGAAGACATTGGAGATGGAGACCATTCTAGTTTAGGAGCGATTGATTCGGGCGTTCAAGGAAGAGCAAGATTGATCGTAAAAGACAACGGAGTGTTGTGTGGAGTGCATTTAGCAGAACACATATTACATCGAATCGATCCAAATGTGAAATTTACCCAGCTTATTGAGGAAGGTGCAGTGGTGAAATATGGCGACATCGCATTTACGGTAGAAGGAAATGTGCATGCAATTCTGCAAGCGGAGCGGTTGATGTTAAATTTCATGCAACGAATGAGTGGAATATCAACTGTTACCAAACGTTTGGTAGATAAAATAAAGGGAACGAATGCGAAGCTGCTCGACACACGTAAAACAACTCCTGGTCTTCGAACATTTGAGAAATATGCCGTTTCTATTGGAGGAGGTGTGAATCACCGATTTGCTTTGTACGACATGGTGATGCTTAAAGACAATCACAATGATTACTCTGGAGGAATAACTCAAGCAGTTGAACGCACTGTGAATTATCTGAAATCAAAAGGCAAAGATTTGAAAATTGAAGTTGAAACCAGAAACTTAAAAGAAGTTGAAGAAGCTCTTCAAACTGGTCATGTAGATCGAATTATGTTCGATAATTTCACCCCAGAACTGATGGTTGACGCAGTTAAGTTAGTTAACGGTAGATGTGAAACCGAAGCAAGTGGTGGAATTACAGGAGATACCATAAGAAGCTACGCAGAAACAGGTGTGGACTATATCTCTGTTGGTGCTCTTACACATTCAACTAAAAGCCTCGATTTAAGTTTGAAAGAATATTAGCTCACATAGGTTGAAGAACCTTAAGTACTGCTTCCAAATTTACTTCATGACCTCCATCAAATTCTACCATTGTAATATCTAAATTAGATTCTTTTAGTTTTTGCTGAAAAGCAAGTACTGCTTCTTCAGTTTTATAGATATCGTTGGTCCCCGAAAAATAGGTAGATTTAATCGCCTTAAAGATTGAATTTTCTCCTTGCAGGTGAACATCAGAAGGAATCATTCCACTGCACATCAAAAAATGAGATGGTTTAATTTTTTCATCGGCAATCCACCGAAATGCCGTAGCAACACCTTGACTAAAACCTAATACATGAATTGCCTTCCATTCCTTTTCTTTCTTCAACTTTGTATGCAGGTTATTTAACATACTAATGTAATTATGAATGTCGAGCTCTCTGTTTTCCTTCGTCATCCAACTTGCACCCACACGACCGTTTGTTCCTTCTAAGTAGAAACGGTGCAGGCCTTCTGGTGCAACTACTTTAAAACCAAGCTCTTGCAGCGGCTTAAATTTTTGGATAAAGAATTTAGCCAGTTGACCATAACCATGAAGTACATAAATCAGCTTGTCGCTTTTATCGTTTTCTAGTTCAAAATAGGGAGATGATACTTCCGTTAGAATTTGTTTTTCCTTCATTAGAATATTAATCAATAGGCAGGTTCAAGCGTTTCACTAATAATAGAAATCAAAGATAAGACCACTTTTATCTTAAGCGGTACAGGCTATTGTATAAATTTATTTAAGAAATGGCTTAGCATTCAAGAAGGCTTTTTTACTTTGCACCTGTGAATACAATTTCTTTAATAGTAGCAATCGCGGAAAACGGAGCAATCGGTAAAGACAATCAACTCTTATGGAAAATAAGGGATGATCTGAAACTATTTAAAGCTACCACAAATGGCCACGTGGTGATTCACGGAAGAAAGTCATTTGAGTCGATAGGTAAACCATTGCCGAATCGCTCGAATATTGTAATCACTCGAAATAAGACTTACAATCCTAAAGGAGCATTTTTAACACATTCGTTGGATGAAGCACTGGCACTTGCTAAAAAGCTGGAACAGAACAACGAGGTGTTTGTACTTGGAGGTGCTGAAATTTATCGGCAAGCACTTCCTGTTATTGATAAACTGTATATCTCGCGTGTTCATGCTTCTTTTCCAGATGCAGATACATTTTTTCCGGAGGTTGATTTATCTAAATGGAAACAAATTGTGAAACAATCATTTAATCAAAATGACGTAAATGAATTCGCGTTTGATTTTTGTGAATATGTGAAGTAGTTTTACTCCTATGAATTAGAGTATTAGCTAAGTCTAAGTTTCATCTTTTATAATACTTTCTAAGAAACTAATCCGTTATGGCTCCAATCTTCCGTAATATCTCGGGAACGGAATAGTTTCACGAACGTGATCCAACTTACAAACCCAAGCAACAAGTCGTTCTAAGCCTAAGCCAAATCCTGAATGTGGAACGCTACCATATCTTCTCAAGTCTAAATACCATTGGAAAACATCCATAGGTAGCTTGTGCTCATTTATTTTTTCAACCAACCATTCTTCACTTGTTTCACGTTCACCACCACCTACAATTTCTCCATAACCTTCTGGTGCCAACACATCCACTCCACGTGCAAATCTTGGATCTTCTGGGTTACGCTTCATGTAGAATGCTTTTATCTCATGTGGCCAATCGTATACCATTATTGGGTTGTCGAACAAACGGGTTAACACTGTTTCATCGCTTCCGCCAAAGTCATTTCCATACGTAAAATCACGTGCAGATGCTAACCATTGTGGCAGATTTCGTTGGTCTTCTTCCAGTTGTTTTACTTCAGCTTTTAGTCCGTCTATCTTATTTTGGTTGAAGTTGATAACCCCTTTTTTGATGCCTCCAGCTGCAATGGTAGCTTCACGCTCTGCTATCTCAGCTTCGCATTCTGCTTGGCGAGCAATTGCTGCATCTAAATCTGCTTGTATTACAGTTAATGAGTTTTGACCGTCAACTTCTTTGTTTCCTTTTAATATTTCTACTGCCTCATCGTAGCTCATACGTGGGAAAGGTTTAGCGACAGTTTCCAGTTTACTAATATCTCTT
>CBDUEX010000090.1:0-6396 GCA_965366305.1 uncultured Bacteroidia bacterium
TCTATAAAAGCTTCCTCACCATCTTTTAGGCTAATTGAATTTACGATGCCTTTTCCTTGAAGTGCTTTAAGACCAGCTTCAATAATTTCCCACTTACTAGAATCGATCATTACAGGAACTCGTGAAATGTCTGGTTCTGCAGCAATAAGGTTTAGAAAATGAACCATGGCTTTTTTGCCATCCAGCATACCTTCGTCCATGTTAATATCAATTACTTGAGCACCATTCTCAACTTGTTGACGTGCAACATCCAGGGCCGCATCATAATTGTCGTTAAGAATAAGCCGTGAAAATTTCTTAGATCCTGTGATATTCGTTCGTTCTCCAATGTTAATGAAATTCGACTCTGGAGTTTGAATCATTGGTTCAAGTCCACTTAATCGCAGATAATTTTGTATTGATTTTGACATAATTATAGTGAAGTCTTAGGCAAGGAGAAACTTATCTTTTTCACTGATGTGAATAGGATTTGGCACCTTAAATATTAATCAGGTTGCCAAGACTTCTGCGGGCCCAATCCCTCGGTCTTTCTTTATAAGCGTTGCAAATGTATTTATTAAAGGGGCAAAAAAAAACCCGAGCGGTAAGCTCGGGTTTTTGTTATGCGATTTGTTATTAATTTCTAATTAAGTCAACCAAACCTTCAATTGGACCAAGACCTTCATTGTCTTCTCCAAATAGGAATCGGTAGTTGATGATATAGAAGTAAGAACCTTCTGGGCATTCTGCACCTTGATTATTCACAAGTCCATTCCAAGACTTATTGATATCCTCAGATTCGAATACTCTTTCTCCCCAACGATTAAATATTTTAATGCTGAAATACTCTAATCCGTCAGCCTCAATAACAAACTCTTTGTTAAGAGGGTCATTTACATCTGGAGTAAATACATTGTATACTTTAATCTGTTTAGAGAATCTATTTGGAATGATTTCACATGTTGTATCAATACAACCTTCTGCACTTGTTGCATATAAGCAAACTTCCCATTCTCCAAGTCTATCATCCCAGTTATGGCAGATATTCTCTTCGAAGTATGATGCATTGCTTGGCTCATCTTCAACATTCCACTCGTAGCTAATCGCACCAGTAGACTTGTTATTGAAACAGAAGTTTGGAGCGTTTGCACTATCAATGTCAAATAACGCTTCAACATCAACCACAGTTACCGTACCATATGCAGTATCTACACATTTAGGTATAAATGGTGGAGGGTTAAAGTCTGGAATCAGTTTAATTTGATAAACGCCACTTTCTTCATATGAATAAGTTACAACACTATCTGGGTAATTTCTAGAAAGTGTTTCACCATCTCCAAGTTCCCACATATAACCTGTATAAATTGTGTCTACATGTGCGGTTAGTGTAAATAGCTCGTTAGGACAAACTATGGTATCGGATATCTCTAAGTCTGCTTCTGCACGAGGCAGCACTACCACTTTTATCTGTCGCAGATTTACAAGGTCTGGGTTTGTATCAGGATATATTCTACTACATCTTGAATTCGTTCCGGGTATTTTATCTTCTTGTATTAAATAAAGGATAAATGTACCAACCGAATCATATTGATGTCCGAAAAGTGTGCCACTATCTCCTGGGTTTGATATTCCACCATCTCCCCATCTCATTTCCCACTGTGGAGAAGATTTGTCCCCTGAGCTCACGTTAAGCATTTGAACAGAATCACCAACACAAATTACTGCGGAATCTTGATTTTGCCAAACTGCATTTTTAAACTCAAATTCAGGTTGAGGTCCTGGTATATAAATTCGTTTAACTGTAGAATCTATACAACCCAATTTAGACCATACGGTGAGTTTTACATCAAACCAACCACCTTGAGTATAGTTATGTGATGGATTTTGAAGTAAACTTTTACGTGTTCCATCTCCAAAGTCCCATTCCCATGCTACTATCTCTTCACAAGATAGATCTTGACCTGGGCATGTATCTCGAGCTTCACATGGATCTTCAACAGTTGTTGAGTCTAGGAAGTCAACGAAACTTACACAATTTAAGAATCCAGAACTTAAATCAATTTTGGCTTCAATATCAGTTACAAATACAGTAAGTCGTGTAGTATCAGTACAACCTGTACTATCTCTTGGAACAACAGTGATTGTATATTCACCTGGTTCGTCGTAGATATGACTCACAAATTGTAATGAACGTTCCCAAATTGGACCTAAACCGTCAGACTCATCCCAATCAACTTCATAGATTTCTTTGTTTTGCTGGTATCTAACAGCATCGTGCCAGAAATCGAATGGATAGATTGGATATGTTGGAGGATCTTGTTCTCCATATTGCCAGTATCTCAAAGTATCGCTCAATTTAACCAGAAGACCATTACATATATTAGCGTTGTCTACCCAGAAGTTATTAAGGTAACCCACATTCAGTAATCTAGATCCACGTTGCTCACAACCATCTGTGTTATTTAAGAATAAAGTTGGAGTCATTGGGCCATTAGCATTTACAAAAATTGTATCTTTTTTAGAAGGGTCACAAGGGTCAGGATTTACGATTTTTGGATATTTATAAACGTGTCTCCACATTCCACCAATTCTATCAAGACTACCATCGCCGTTTGTGTCAATTTCTAATGTGTCGAAACCTTGTATAGATGAATCTCTAAAGTGAAGTATCTCAGCAACTAAAATAGTGTCAGCTGGAACAAAAGTGGTATCAACTCTGTATCTGTATCTACCATTTCTAAAGACGTTGAAATCACGAACATCTGTAGTTACTCTTTCAGAGTAAGGTACCACGCCAAATGCAAAATATTGACTTAGGCCAGTAGTATCTATACAACCAAATGTTCCATCACCTAAGTAATAAGGGATGTCTTCAGCAGGGATGTCAGCAAAATCTAAACCAATTGTCTCAAACAAATCTTCAACAATTTGATCTGCATTGCCTTTGTCAGCTATTGTTTTCCAGTCTCTCATTATTGAAGTAACGATAGTATCAACAGTTCTTAATCCTAATATGTCGTCTAGCGTTTGTCTAATAACATAATTGAATAACCAGTCTTCACCATTATAGACCACGTCTGCATCATTTCTGCCAGGGTACGGACCAGTATAAGGTTTGTAATAATGAAATTCTTCGATGTAGTAGGAGAATTGTGGACCTTTAGCTAAGCCTTGAAGACCTTGATAACCCCAAGACCATCTCAATGTTCTAATACTATCTTGAATAGGTACATCTATTTGGAAGAAAGCAGTATCACCTGCACAAATTGTTTTAGGATCGTAATCTGGAACAACAATCGTAAAGCTTGCGTTTAAGTACAAGATTCTAAACATGTCGGTATACCAATTAGTATCTAAACATTCAGCAGGATAATCAATTTCTGTAAATACGTAGCTTCCATCAGGATTTTGAAGTGTATCACCATTTTGGGCAATAGAATAAATTGTATCCGTATATGGAGCACCATTTCCAACGATAAGTCCTACAGAGAATGAACCTTTAGGAGTTCTTAAGTTTGGATCACTTCCAATTTCACCAGGAGTATATCCTTTTATATGCTTGGTGCCATAGCTACCAGCAAGGAGATAAGGTAAGAAGGGTGCTCCAGGTGCTGGTGGTTGCAGTAATCCTCCAAATGGAATAAAATTATTAGAGTCTGCAAGTACATCGTAGTTAACTGCAAACCATTGCTGTGAACAACCTGGTTTGGTTTCACCCATGTCAAACTCTAACATGTAATCAAGTTTATCTCCAGTAAATGGACAAGGAATACCATCTGATATCTCCATTCCTTTTGCGTTAGGTGGTATTAAAGCAAGTGATTTATTTCCTGTAGACTCACATTGTAAATCATGAATAGTGTCTTTATGCCATAAGGATACTTGGAAACACTGTGCGTTATCTAAGAAATACTGCTCTCTATGTAATGCAGAGTCAATAAATAGTTTTTGCTTAGTTACCGTAGTTGGAATCCCAAAAATTGTTGTATCAGCTAAATAGCTTGAAGGTTGAGCATATGTTGTATCAGCATCAATTTCTTCATAATAGTAATTCGTTTTAAGAGTATCTCCTGCACTTAAGATAAATTGTTCATCAGCTTCTATTATTGCAGTTGTAGGACCTGTAATAGTTCTACTTGTGCCATTTCCGGCACCACCACCACCTGGGGCAGCTAGTTTTTCAACAGTAATAGTTACACCCGCTGGAACATAAAATTCCATGTCGTAATAAGTAACAGTCCAAGTAGTGGTACCATTACCATCTATTGGATTATTAACACCAAGTCTATATGAGTTGTGATAAGTGGTGTCGTCTCCAACATTAATAGCAACAAAAGAGTCTAGTGCAGCATCATAATAAACCACTGTACCTACAAAACATGAAGGTGGTCTTCTTACAAGTACATTAAGCTCTTCGTAAGTGCCATCTGCAGGGAAATTATATCTTTCCTCCCCACCGCCAGGAACCAGATTAACTGTATTGCCATTAAAAGTGTATGACCTACTGGAATCTACTGGTAATGTTACAACAATTTGTTTTGGAACAACCATTGTAGAATCTGGATAAATTGCTACTTGGTAGCATTGTCTTGTAGTTTTATGTAATTCTGTTCTATTGTACGGACGAGTATAGTTTCTTCCACCATTAAAGGTTTCGTAAATTTCATCCCATGGAGTGTACCAGTGAACCGGAACACTATCTACCGTCCAATTACAGTTAATACCAACATTCTTATTTACCCAAGGTCTGCTATCTGTAGTACATTGAGGAGCAAAACGATCGCCCATGTCCCAAACTCTCCAAACATGTGGATCATAACCAGTTAATGGGTTTGGATGAGGTAGTGCTGTTTGGTCTCCAATACCAACACCTCCTCCAGCTGGTGGTGTGTAATTAAATAAATATCTTTTTCTAGGGTTAATGCCATAGCTAGGAATTACACCTTGAAGGAAAGTGGTATCGCCCGAAGGGTCGATAACAATTAATTCCGTACCAAGACCTCCAAGACTTCTAGAATATACTTTGTACCCTTTTTGATAAACAGTATCAAGTATGGATGTTTGTTCTTCTAGAGTAACCTGATTTCCTAACTTATTTTCTTCATATTCTCTGTAAACAATTTTCTTAATTCCAGTAGAGCCATCTATTTCTATCTCAAATGAACAATCATAGTAGAATGTAGAAATATCCTCATCAAGCTGAGTAGGGTCATTATGATAAAAAGCAGAGTTATTTGGGAAATGAACACTATCCGTAATCAAACATTGATAAGCCTCCATTTCAGGCACCCTGTCGAAAGGCACCTCTATTGTTGATCCAGGACCAATTTTAGTAATGGTATCATAGACAGTTACATCACATGGGCCAGCAATTATTCTTAAACTAATCATCCAAGGACCAGTTCCGTAAGAATGACATGGAGCCCAACTTTGATTGTTAAAGTTTGCAGGTCCACTAGGTGGATCTCCAAAATTCCATAACCAAGCACTAGCACCTTGAGGTGCTCCGTATTTCAATGAAAAACAAACTGGGTTATCTGCAACACAACTTGAATCTTTATCAGCAATAATTATTGGGTTTAAAACAATATTAGCAACAGCAGCTTTCCATGTGAACGTTTCTGTACAACCAAAGTCGGTAACTACTTTTAAGCTACCATCAAACGTACCGTTTTTGGTATACATGTGCTCAACAATACCGTTTAATGCCGGACCATTCCACCATTGTGTATTCGTAATTGAATCTCCACAAGTACTATCTCCATCTCCCCAATACCAACAAAAACTTGAAATGCTACTTAATGATACCAATGACTGGTTTTGGAATCTACCAAGAGTAGAATCACAACCAGGGTTAGGACCAGGAGTAATATTATTAAACTTAATACCAAGTTTAGGAGTAACATAGAAATAATCTGCGATAGTTGTTTTAGAAACACAACCATTTGCATCCTCTATTTGAACAAACAAATCAAAAAAGCCACCAGTAGGATCTATTGTAGACATACAAAAAGTATCACGACCTGTAGTGTCTTTATAACCATCACTAAAAATACGAACCCTGTCTATAATAGTACTACCTGTAACGGCAGTACTTTTATCTACGAAGCAAAACTTATTTCCTTCAAAGCATTGATAATCAGGATCAATTAACTCAATATCAATTTCAGGGCTTTCTTCAATTGTAATCGTAAGCGTTTTGTTACAATTACCTGCTGGGCCTACACCTGCAAAAGTTACAGTATAGACACCGGCTTGAGAAAATGACCGCTGAACATCAGCTTTGTTACTTGTTTGACCCATAAATCCAAAGTCCCAAAGTACTGATGTACTTGTGAAACCAGGAGAATTTGCCTTGAATTGAATTTGCTCGTTTTCACAAAAAGTAGCCGTTGTAACATTATTACCGGATTTGTC
>CBDUEX010000091.1:0-6370 GCA_965366305.1 uncultured Bacteroidia bacterium
AACGGAGAAGTACCCACACGTAACGTTTTTCTTTAATGGTGGGCGAGAAGAGCCCTTTGCAGGCGAGGAGCGGGTAATGGCAAATTCTCCCAAGGTAGCTACCTACGATTTGCAACCTGAGATGAGTGCTCTTGAACTTACGGAAAAGCTCAAAGAAAAAATCAGATTAAATACGTTCAATTTTATGGCGATAAATTATGCCAATCCGGATATGGTTGGACATACAGGTGTTTTTAATGCCATTGTAAAAGCTTGTGAAACCGTAGATGCTTGTGCAAGAGATTTGATTTCAGTTGGCCAAGAGAATGGGTACAGTTTTATTGTAATTGCCGATCATGGAAATGCAGATAAAGCCATCAATGAAGATGGAACACCACATACCGCACATACCACTAATTTGGTGCCTTGTTATTTAATAGATAATGAGGTAAAAGCAATTTCCAACGGAGTGTTAGCAGATATCGCTCCAACTATCTTAGATCTGATAGGAGTAGAGCAGCCGGAAGAAATGGACGGGAAAAGTTTGATTTTATAGCAAAAAAATAAGCCAGGGTTACTAATCCTGGCTTTTAGGCTAACTAATAAATAAAAACTTACTTTAGTAACTTAACAATAGTATCTTCTCCATTGTAAGTAATACGCACGAGATACAACCCTCTGCGTAATTGGTCAAGTCCTTCTATTCTGATGGGCGAGAACTTGTTTTGTTTGTACCCACTTAAACTTGCTACCTCATTTCCTACCATATCTGTAATCAGAATTTGGTAGTCTCCTTTGGCATCAAGGTTAATATTTAATACGTTCCCTACCGGATTTGGATATACCGATACGTGAACTAAATCTTTTTTCTCAAGACTCACAATGTCAGAAACTGAGCTTGATCCGCTGTAATCCACTTGTTTCACTCTGTAGTGAACAAATTGTGACTCTAAATTCTTTGCGTTTACATCTATAAAGTTGTAATAATTGATTTCATTGGATTGACCTGCAGCTTGGGTTTCTCCAATAGCTGTAAAACTACCCGTTCCAATTTGTCGCTCCACTACAAAATGAGAAGAGTTAATTTCAGAAGCTGTGCTCCACGATACAATTGCATTTTTTGTGTCTATCCAAGCAGCATCAATCGCTAACCAATTTACGGGTAGGTATGGTTGCCCACTGGTGATATGAAATCCAAAATCATTTTTTCCATCATAATCTCCGTGAAGAATGAAGGTTGCGGTAGCCGTTAAGCTGTCTCCAGTAGTGGTGTTGTTTCCTGCTAAAGGAGTTCCATCAATAACTGGCGTGGTTAAGAAACTACCTAAGCTATCTGTAATAAATACGTAGAATCCGTTTCCTGCTAGTGTATAGGTGCTATCAATAATATAATCTGCACTATCTATAACTCCATTGTTATTTACATCTCTATATAAATAAATTTTAATGTTTGCATAGGCACTGTCAATGTTTTGATCAAAGGTTCCTGAAGAATCGTTGTCATAAAAAACAATTCCAGAGATTAAGTTTTCTGTTGGTCCGGTTAAACAGTCACAACTTTCAACGTCAATTGCACCAGAATATAAGGTGTCAAGCTTTGTTCCAGATCCTGTGTTTCTGTCAATTTTGTAGAATGAGTTTGCAGGATAGCCTGGTTTACTCTCAACTCCAGTTGTACCGTACAATTCTCCGGTGTTATAATACCCAAGACTTTCAAAGTCACCCACACCTGTAATAGAAATTACAGTGGCAGCTCCAGTTGCTGGGTTAATCGTAATGTAACGCGTGCTGTCTCCCGTTCCTTGCATGTTAATTGCAAGCAATTGGTTGGTGTATGGATTAAATGCGATATCATCTACATCTTCTTTAATGTTAGTTCCTGTAATTTCTACAAAATCAACACCTGCACCAAAAAAGTCGGCAATATAAGTTCCTGTATTTCGGTTAATTGCAAGTAAAACATCATTGCTGCCACCTCCTGCAGTCTTATGAGTTGCGTACATAATGTCGTTAAGGCCATCGTATGCCATCCCATCAATATCTGTGAAAGCCATGGAGGTAGAAGAACCACCATGAGTTCCATTGCCTGTTCCAACGCCAGAGCCAACGGGCGTAAATTGACCGGTATATACATCAATGGTACCAAATTGACCTGCGTCACAAGCCCAAGCAGAGTCCATACCAATTCTTAATGCCATGGATTCAATTTCATTTACATCTAAGGTAGAAATGTATTTGTTTTTACCGCTAATACGGTTGGCAATGTAATATTTGTCGTTATTGTTCTGATCATCGGCAATCATCAAGCACATACTTCTTGGTCCTAGTTGACCAAAGTTAGCTATAGCTGAATCCGTAGATGGTGTAAGTGTAAATGTAAGAACAGTATCTGTTGTAAATTCAACCCGTGTATCCATGTCACCAGTCATTAACTTCACCGCTAAGTGTCGAACACCTTCAGGAGCAATCATACTGTAGTTTGCGTATGGGTCTGTAATAACAGAATCAAGTATTTCGGCATTGGTATAAACGCCATTTGAATCGGCATCGTTGTACATTTTTATTTCTACAGCTCCAGATCCAAAATTATCAAAAGCAGAATAAACTCCATTTCCGTCCATATCCATAAAGATTTGTCCAACTACTAGAGTTCCTCTCACTCCAATAACTTCTAAATCAAATCCTAAGTCAGAACTTGTAGCATTCACTTGGTGCATTTCTACAGCAAAAGTGTTTACTCCATTCACCAAAAAGGTGTCAGGAACGGTATATAAGTCGTAATCACCTTCATCTGTTCCAGATGCGGTAACGGTTGCGTAAGTTTCAAAATCCCATGTTGTGGGCATGCCATCTGCAATTGCAAGTTTTCCATTGATATATACAGCTGCAGCATCATCGGCTAACAAGTATAATTTCAATTGCATAAAATTAGGATTGGTAAGTGTAACTTCTTTCCTAAAATACGTGGTTGGGTGTTTGTCACTTGAATTTCCTCCGTAACCTACCGTAGTTGTTACTGTATTCCCATCCAAAGTACCATAGCCCAAAACAGCATCACCAGAACTCCAGCTAGCATCGTTAAAGCCAGAATCAACCCAAGAAGTTCCTTGGTCTGATCCATCATCTAAATAGTTCCAAGCTCCTTCTTTAAAGAGAATGTAATTTGAAGAATCAATACTTTCATATGCAATAACTTCTAAGTCAAATCCTAAATCCGAGCTTCCTCCAGCTCTGTTCTTTAATTCTGCTGTAAAATAATTATCACCTATAACTAAATCAGATGGAGAAATAGATACTGTATAAGTATCATAATCCCCTTCGTCAGTCCCGCTAATAGTAACAGGAGCAGCATCTGTAAATAGAAGTGGATCATTTGTGCCTACATTGTCTCTAGAGATTTCATTACCGTTAAGATAGATTATAAACCCGTCATCGCATAAAACATTTAAGTCTAGTGACCCATACAAATTAGTTGTAAGATTAACCTTTTTTCTAAAGTACGTTGTGTTGTTGTTGTTAATGGTAGTGGTAATAGTAGCACCATCTAAGGAACCTACGCCAAAAATACCATCTGCAGAAGACCAAGAAGCATCGTTAAACGTCGTATCTGTCATAGCAGAAGACTGATTTGTGTTGCCGTCGTGATATTTCCAAGTAGATTCTTTGGCAATAATAGTAACTTGTGCAATAGCACTTATTGAAAAAAGAATTAGAATTAGAGTCAAATAGCGAAGTGAGGTTAATTTCCTATTCATGGTAGTAGTAGTGTATTAAGTATTTATTTTTTTGGCCAGCCAGAGTATTTTCTAGATGACCTGTTAGTGCAAATATAATTACAATCTACGTGCCAAAAAAGAAATTCCTAGGATGTATTGTCTTTTTGTTGTCAGTAATTAGGAGATTAAATGTTCAATTAAATCACCTACATAATATGATACTGCAGCGGCAATGCTCCCAAGAATCAGGGTTTCGGCAATGCCTCTTAATTTATTAGTGCCGTTAATTACTGCTTTTAGATAGCCAATTAATAAAAATCCTATGGAAGTTAAAATAATTGAAAGAAGGAAAGTGTTTTCAATAGGAGCGACAATAAAATCCCAAAAATAGACAGACAATGGAATGATTCCCAAAATGAGAAATGAAATATAAGTTGCCCCACCCACCCAAATTGGACTCTTGGTTTCTTTCTGCATTTCCAGTTCTTCTTTCATCATTACATCCACCCATCGGTCGTCGTCCTCGGTAATTACTTCAACAATTTGCTCCAGTAACTCCCCGTTGAAGCCTTTTGCACGATAAATTTCACGAATTTCCTCTTTTTCCTTCTCCGGCATGTGCTCAATTTCCCAATACTCCGTCTTCATATTTTTATTGTATCGATCAATCTCTGCACGTGTGCTTAAAAATGCACCAATAGACATTGCTAAGCCGTCGGCAAGTAAGTTGGCACATCCAAGAATAATGATGATGGAACTATCTAAGCCAGCTCCCACGGCCCCTGAGACTACGGCAAAAGTGGTAACACTTCCATCTATTCCGCCATAAACAAATTCTCCGAGGTATTTATTGATTACGCGAAAGCCGCTTGATCCAAATTTGTGAATTTTGTGTTCGTTGTGGGATGCCATAAGGAAGAATTTCATCACAAGTTTATTGTATTCAAGAGGCTAAAACAATCATTTCAACACTTTTATAGCTTATAGTATACTTAGAAGCACAAAAAACTGAATAAATTTGCCTAAATGTCAGAAGCTATGGATTATAACTTAATTATTGTTTTTCTTTCGGTGTGTATTGTGCTTTCCTATTTCTTTAGTGAAATTTCGAAAAGAACCAATATCCCTTCAGTGCTCATGCTTATTGTTGCCGGAGTGGGAATTGCTCAACTCTTAAAGGTATTTCCAAGCTTCCAATTTGATTTCCTTCCTTCTCTTAAGGTGTTGGGAACAGTAGGTCTAATAATGATTGTTTTGGAAGGAGCATTAGATCTTGAACTTTCAAAAGAAAAAAGACCGCTAATATTAAAAGCAACTTGGTTGGCCTTGTTTGGCATTATTGGTAGCATGGGCGTAATCGGCACCTTATTTCATTACTTGTTAGACATGACTTGGAATAGCTCGTGGTTATATTCTGCACCGCTCGCAGTTATTTCAAGTGCCATTGTAATACCCAGTGTTGCTAACCTGTTAGAATACGATAAAGAATTGTTGATATACGAAAGTTGTCTATCAGATATCTTCGGAATCATGATATTTAACCTGGTTATCAGCATTATGGAAACCAGTGAGGTGGGTACTTCTTTAGGTGAGTTTAGCTTAGAAATTATTATTACTGTGGTTGTTTCGCTTCTTATAGGGGTTGGACTGGTATTGCTGTTTAAGTTTTTGAATGCCAAAGTGAAGTTGTTCTTTTTCATTTCCATTCTCATCTTAATTTATGCGTTGGGTAAAATGATACACTTAAGCCCATTGGTACTAATCCTAATGTTCGGCCTCATACTTAAAAATCATAATCTATTCTTTATTGGGCCCCTAAAAGGCCTTATGACCCGAATGGAATTTGTGAAAATGGAGAAAGATTTTCACATTGTAACTCGAGAAACAGCCTTTGTTCTGAGAACTTTTTTCTTCATTGTTTTTGGTATTACCATCGATTTGCCTTCACTGCTAAACATTGAGGTTCTCATACTTAGTTTAATGGCCTTTATTACAATTTTAATGGTACGAATTGGATTGCTCAAAGTGTTTGCGAAACAGGCTTCGGATGTAGTGGAATATGTGGCTCCTCGTGGCTTAATTACAATTCTATTGTTCTATTCTATTCCAAAAGAAATGGTTTCTCCCATTTTTAATCAGGGAATTATCCTTTGGGTAGTAATCATTACCAGTTTGTATATGTCGTTTGGACTAATAAAATCGGGTAATAAAGGAGAATTGCGTGAAACAGATGCAGACATCGTTGATGTATAAAATGGGTCATTTCTCATTTATGTGCATTTTTTAAATACGCTTACACACTTAAAAAACGTTACTTTGCTTTAAGTTTATTTGCTTGAGAAAGTACATCCATATACTGCTACTCTTCTTTTGCCTTCCTTCTTTAGGGCAGCTATCATCTCTTCGTTCTATTACCATTAAACCAGAATTGAATCAAACCATTGTGTTGGATTCTCAAGTGGTTGTAACTGAATCGGTGAAAGTTGACTCGTTTCAATTAGACACCGATTATTCCATAAACGGCAGTTCACTTACTTGGCTGTCTGAATCTCTCAAAGACAGCATCACCATTCAATACCGTGTAGTATTTATAGAAACAAGTTACCGCAATAAAAATCCAGACATTATTGAAGAAATTTACGAAGAAAATCCTTTTAAGTATATTCCGCCAAATA
>CBDUEX010000092.1:0-6364 GCA_965366305.1 uncultured Bacteroidia bacterium
TATAGCAGCAAATAATTTTTGTCGAATCATTTGGCTGGTGAAATGCTCTTGAGCCGGTTCTATTTTACTTACTGTCCAAAGTAATCCAATTTTAATGAGAAGTGGATATACAATATTTTCTATTGTTTTCTCAACTCCAATTGAGTTAACTGTTTTAACATAAAGTTCTTCAAAAAGGGAAACATCGCACTTTATAGTAGCAATAATGAAGTCATTAATTATAATTTCATTGGATGCCTCATAATTAATACTTGCAAGATTTTCAATTTCATTACAAAGCTCAGTTTCAGATAATGAAGTTGCTTTGCTTATTTTCATGCCACTATTCAAAACTGAAACGATATTGAGCAGTTTCTTTAAATCAGATGGGTTATATGATCTAATATTAGTAGATGTTCGAGATGGATCAAATAGACTATATCTCTTTTCCCAAATTCGAATAGTATGTGCTTTTATACCACTTAAATTTTCTAAATCTCGTATGCTAAGTCGTTGCGTCAAAAGCTAAATTTTGCAATCTATTAAGTAATTAATGATTGAAGATGCAAAATTGTTTGATTTGAGGAATAAAAAAAAGGCTAAAACTTAGCCTTTTCCTATTTATGTATCGTTTTATGAACTACTCAGAAAGAAGAAATCGATATTCAAATCGCTTATTTTCTTTCTTTGGATGCTTCTTTTTTCCTCCAGGTTCATGGCTGCCCGCATTTTCTTTCGCTGCTTCATGAACGGGAGCTAGTTCTATTTTTATAACTTCTAATTGTTGTTTATGAGTTTCAATGATTGGATCTAACAGTTTTGCTATTTCCTCTCGGTTTGCTTTTATAGCAGCTTTTTCTTCTTCAGTTAAAGATTTTCTGTCTTGTTTCTTGTGAGCTGCCTTAATATTTCTTGCACTAATTATATTGTCTTTTTCTTCTTGATTTAGAAGCAATTCAAAGGCTTTTCTTTTTTCTGAAACCAGGGGTTTAACATGCTCCTTGTTATAAGCTTTGATATTTTCTCTTTGTGTTTTGTTTTTAACTCTATCTGCTTTTTTAGCGTCTTTGAGTAACGTTTGCTGCTCTTCTGTTAGAATTTCCTTGATTTTAGCCTTTTCTTCCATCTTAAGCTGCTTAACTGCTTCTTGATTTACTGTTTCCGCTTTTCTCAATTCTTTAATTTGTGAAGTTGATTCTAATAGAATTGTGTTGATTTCTACTTTTTGAGTTTCTGTTAAAGTCACTTTTTCATCCAACTTCATAACCTTTCTTTCAGCGATCTCTTCAACCGAAAATTTTTGTGCTAATACTGCCTGGCAGAATAGCAACATCACTAGTGTAATCTTAATTGCTCTCATGTTATTTATTTACCCTTTGACTATATCAACTAGTGGTTGATTCCATTTATTGTGTTTATTTAATGTTCTCTTCGACGTAATGGTGGTCTTTTTCGATGTTGTTTGTTATTCATTTTTTCAACTCGTTGCTTTTGGTCCTCAGTTAAATAAGGAGAGATGGCCTTAAACATTTCACTTCGAGCAGAATCCATTTCTAAACGATGATTTTTACGAATGTTTTTATGAATTGGCAATATGGAATCTAGAATGGGCTCTATTTCTTTCTTTTGTTCGGAACTTAGTTTTAACCTCTTCGCTAAGAATTGACATTCCATTTTTGGGTTATCCATTACCTTTCCAATGTGTTTCATTCTCTTTTGTGCTAGGCGTCCTGACACAAAAAATCCAATTATGAATCCAACTAATAGTGTTAGAATCAGCGTTATTATTGTTTTCTTTTTCATGTTATAAATAATTTAAAAATTCTGTTGATGTTGTATTGTTGAGCATCTCTACACCCAATAAAGTATCATATGAAATGCTTCCGTCTTGCAGATAAATAAATCCAAGACAAAAAATAATACACGCTGCAAGACTTGTAATAATTACTGTTAAACTTGGCAGTCTTAAACGATTCATTGCTGCTATTTCAGTTAATATCCCTTTATCAAATTCATCCGAAAAGGTGTATTTCATAGTTTGCAATTGATTTTCTAGTTTATCTGTATTCATAATTATAATCTTTTTCTACTATTAATTTTAGTTTTTCCATCCCTCTTTTTAGTCTCGACAAGATGGTGCCTTTTGGCAATTGTAAAATATCAGCTGTTTCTAAGGTGCTGTAACCTTTTATCATTCGAAGCACAATTACTGTCCTATGTTTATCATCCAATTCCTGTAATGCTCGGTTAACAAGCTCCTTGTTTTCAAAATCTGAATAGTGATTATCACTCGAAACACTCATTGCAGTATTCAACTCATAACTTCTATTTTGAAAATTTTTTCTTCTTTTTAAAAAGTTCAAACAAAGATTTATAGTGATTCTTGTCAAGTACGTATTTAAACTAGCCTGTTTCTGATATTTTTTCAAAGAACTATAGAAGCGAATGAATACTTGATGACTGATCTCTTTAGCATCTTCCATATCACCTAACATATTCATTGCCGTTGTTGCAACACTAGACTTATGACGCTTTATAATTTGAGCAAAGGCATTTTCATCACCATCAATGGCAAGATCAACCAATTCAAAATCAGCTTTGTTGATGATACTTTGCATTTGTTCTTTGCAAGTTAGACAATAAGATTATTAGAAAGATTCCCTTTGAAGGAAGAAATTACATCCAGCCCATTTCAACTCGCTTTTTGTTTCGAGTATTGCATTTATTCTTAGATGCACAAGAACTTAGCAAACAGCTAGCTCCGAAAAGAACTAGAAAGAATATTGCTTTTTGTTTAAGTCTCATGTTGCAATGATAACGTGTTATCTAGTAGAGTATTATGTTTTGAAAGTAAATTTAATGTAATTGTTGTAATGCATTTAAAAAGCGATCCGGGATTGTTCCTGAGGTTGCCTCTTGATAGTCAGAATAGGAACAAGGGATAATGATGTTCATATCTGAGTTATTTAAACTGCGAGGATGCGGTATTTCCATCCACCATCTGCTTGTACGCTTGCTTTTATGAAATATGATGTCAGAATGGTTGTTGTCAAAATGGCATCGGTAATTGGTGAATTCTTCGTGTAGCTTTGGGTGATCGTGTTTTCTGTTGGATAAACCATCTATGAAATACCAAACAACTTGCGACATCAATTTTGAAGTTACATTTCTGATGTCAAAATCTGGATTTGTATCAAAAATACCAAAACTCTTAGATGTATCACTTACCCCGGAATACCAAGCAAGTTGACAAGCCATATCACCATTTATGCCAATTGGATTGTTTGCTGAGCTTCCTGGTGCTTCAGAATGTTTAACAACATCAATGTTAAATACAACCATATTTGAGTTTCGAATAAGTAACTCTGCTTCGTCTATATTTTTTTTCAAGGTACCAAGTCGAACATGGCCAAAATTCATATGTTGCAGCACATCTAGTGCTTTGGATGGAATGTAATGTCCCTGAAATCCAAGAGCATTTAGGTTTGTTAAATGACTTTTCTCGTTTTTAATAATTCTATCCAGCAATTCTCCTTCCAATAATGGAAGTTTCGAAGAAATAAATGTAAGGTCTATGCTCTGATTTTCGCTTTCAAAACTTTGATAAACAGCTTCACTTAGAGCTAAGTTTCCTCCTATAATAATAGTTGCTATATTTTTTTCATGTAGGTAATTACATACCTGTTTAAGAGCAGAAAAAGTGTCTTCTTTAGTTTTACCAATTCTAATATTACCTAAATCTACTACATTGTTTTCAATAAATGAATTAGATGCAAGCATGTATAATTCCTCTCTTATACAGTCTGGAGCACTAGAGGTTGATTCGTTATTTAAATCATAACGACCTTCTGGAACTCCAATTATAGCGGCTTTTTTAGCGTCTAAACTAGGAATTTCGGTAATATATTTCTCAAGAGTGGAACCTATTTCATAAGATTTGTATTCAGTTGTTAGGTGTAAACTTGATAAGTATTCTTTAAACATTAGATATATTCGTGTTATACAAAAATAATCTACTAACACGTGACTTTTGCGGTAACTGGAGCCAATGGTTTTTTAGGTGTACATATTATACATCACTTGCTTTTAAATGGACATCAAGTTCTGGCAATTACTCGTGCAAATGCATCATTTAATGAATTTAATTTAATCAAGAAGTCTTATGATTTGCAACCAGAGACTTATGACCTTCTTCGTTGGGAGGATTGTGAGCTCTATGACAGCAACGGCTTATTGCAGCTGTTCTCAACCGTAGATTATGTGATTCATGTTGCTGGAGTAATATCTTACAGGCAACGAGATTTTGAAAAATTGATGGAAGTAAACAAGGACTATACTGCAAATGTTGCAAATATGGCTCTTGGGGCTGGTGTAAAGAAGCTTGTTTATTGTAGCAGCATTGCTGCTCTCTCAAAGGATAAGCAATCTGCTTTTATTACTGAAGACAATGAATGGGATACTAAGAAGCCACATAGTAATTATGGCTTATCTAAATTTTTAGGAGAATGTGAAATTTGGAGAATTCAGGAGGAAGGGTTGCCAACAGCGATTGTAAATCCAGGAATTATTTTAGGATACGGTAATTGGAATAAAGGATCAAATTCGTTGTTTAAAAATGCTTTCAAAGAGTTTAAATTTTATAGCAATGGCATTACAGGTTTTGTAGGAGTGAGAGACGTAGCAGAGGCAATGTGCTCTTTATGTTTGTCAGCTGTAAATGGAGAACGATTTGTGCTAGTAAGTGAAAATTTGAGTTTTAAATCTGTGTCCCAATTAATGGCTCAAAACTTTGATAATAAAGCACCAACTATTGAAGTGAAAGGTCTTCTATATAAGCTAATTTACAGTTTAGTTGTCCTCAAAGAATTTCTGAGAATTGGTGGTTTATTGTCTAAAGAGACAGTGAAAGCAAGCGTTTCTATAAATAAGTTTTCAAGTGAAAAAATAGTTCAACAGTTAAATTTTAGGTTTACCTCAATTGAAAATGTTGTGAAAGAAGCAATTATATGGTATAAAAAAAGCCCACCGAAGTGAGCTTTTTAATAAGAGTTATATTTTTATTTCTCTTCAGAATCTGATGATCCTTCTTCAGAACCTTCTCCTTCTGCACCTTCAGCTCCTTCTTCTTCCTCATCTTCTTCACCTGCCTCACTTTGTGCTGCTCTAGTTACAACACATGAAACAATTGAATTTGAATCTGAATCTAAAAGTTCCAATTTGTCAACTGATATATCTGCCACTTTAACACTTTTGCCTATTACAAGATGGTCGATATTAACTTCAATAAACTCAGGTAAATCAGCAATTAGTCCAGAAACTAATAGCTTCTTGATCTTAAGCTGAAGTTTACCACCAGCTCTTACTCCAGGTGCAACGCCAGTAATTTTAACTGGAACCGTTATGCTAATTGGTTTGTCAGTTGCAACCTCATAGAAATCTGCATGAATAATGTCTTCAGATACTGGGTGGAACTGTAATTCTTGCACTTTAGCAAGTCTTACGTTTTTACCTACTTCTAGTTTTACTAAATAGGTATTTGGTGTGTAAACAAGATTTTTAAAATCTGCTTGATAAACAGCAAAGTGTTGGTTGTCACCTTTTCCGTATACAACACAAGGAACTTTTCCTTCTTTTCTTAATTGTTTCGTGTCTGACTTTCCTAGTCCTTGTCGCACATCACCTTTTAATGCAATTACTTTCATTATTTACTTTTTAAATTCTTTATTTTTAGATTAATTCTTTCTGATAAGAATCAGATATATTGAACAGTGAACTGATAGATCCAAATTCACTAACATTTCGTATTGCGTTTGAGAATAAACTGTCAACACTTAATACTTTAATTTTTTTGTAATCCCCTGCTTTAAGAGGTATTGTATCGCACAATGCAATTTCTTCTAGAACTGAGTTCTCCAAGTTTTCGTAAGCTTTACCGCTTAATACAGGATGTGTACAAACAGCTCTTACAGATTTCGCACCTTTTTCTTTAATAAGTGCAGCTGCTTTACATAAGGTATTTGCTGTATCGCAAATGTCATCGATAAGAACAACATCTTTTCCTTCAACATCACCAATAACGGTCATCGATGCAATTTCATTGGCCCGTTTACGAGCTTTATCACAGATAACCATCTCTGCTCCAAGATATTTAGCAAATTCTCTAACTCTTTTGGTTGCACCTACATCTGGAGCTGCTAATAATAAGTTCTCAAGTTGTAAGCTTCGGATGTAAGGAATAAACACTACAGTTGAGTCTAAATGATCTACTGGAATATCAAAGAAACCTTGAATTTGAGGAGCATGTAAATCCATCGTCATAACACGATCTGCACCTGCTGCCGTTAAAATGTTTGCTACCATTTTAGAGCTAATTGGAACTCTTGGT
>CBDUEX010000093.1:0-6335 GCA_965366305.1 uncultured Bacteroidia bacterium
TATTCTAAATTTGATTTTTCATTTTTTATTGGAAATGTTTCTGCTCTAGACTCAGCTGAGTTTGCAAATGTAGAAAAGGTAGATTTTGGATTGTCTAAGGACCCACTGTGGTTGCGATTAATTGTTAAAAGCAACTCTAATGATGAAGATATATTTTTCTTGTTACCCACAGCACATCTAGACTCAATTCGATTCTATGATAGTATTGAATTTGGTGTAGAAAACTATCAATTGGCTGGCGATTTAGTGCACTCCAAGAACAAGATTTTTAATGACCCTTATCCAATCTTTAAGCTAAGGTTAAATGAAGGTGAAACAAGAATAATATACTTAAGGGTCAGTTCTAAAAGTCAGCTTTTGTTACCATTTTCAATTTGTGATGCAACGAGCTTGAATGAGCATAGAAATTCAAGAAATATACTATACGGGGCTTTTGTGGGAATACTATTAGTAATGTTCTTTTACAATCTGATCATTTTTCTTTATACCAAAGCTAATTCTTATCGTTATTATATTATATACTTACTATCAATTACTGTTGCACAAATTGGTCTTACTGGTCTTGGCACATACTTTATTGGGGATTTCCCTCGAATTAACAATTCTCTCTTATATTTAGGGTCTGGATTTGCAGGGGTTTTTAGCATATTGTTTATCCAATCTTTTCTTGGGCTTAAAATTAAATTGCCTAGAATAAATAAATTATTATATGTACTAATAGCTTTATATATATTGGTGATTATCACTGCATTACTTGGTGCATATTCAATATCCTTTAAATTAATTAATACTTGCGGAGGATTAATTGCATTAAGTTTTGTCATAATTTCAATCTTATTGACCATCAAAGGTGATAGAAAAGCAAAGTTTTATTTAACCGCATGGATTGGACTAATTATAAGTGTTGTTTTATTCACCTTGATGATAAATGGAGTTTTAAATTTCTCTCCTAATTCCAATTTATTAATGCCATTTGGTGTTGTGTTAGAGACAATTTTGCTATCCTTGGCTCTTGCAGATAGTATAAATGTTTTACGGAAAGAAAGTGAAGTTGCAAACGCAAGGGTACTTGAAGAAGTTCGTAAAAATGAAGAACTGGTTCGAGATCAAAACTTTATTCTTGAAGAAAAAGTGACACAACGTACGCTTGAATTACAAACCGCTTTGGATGAGTTAAAAGACGCTCAATCACAATTGGTTCAGTCTGAAAAAATGGCCTCACTTGGGGTGCTTACAGCAGGAATAGCTCATGAAATAAATAATCCCATCAATTTTGTAACATCTAATGTAGTTCCACTGCGAGAAAATATTGAAACATTGAGCACCTTGTTAGATGCTTATAAATCTATCGATCTAAGCAATCTTGAGAACGAGATGGCAAGAATAGCAAAATTAGAGGAAGAAGCAGAATTGGACTACACTCTTAAAGAAACATACGAGTTAATTAATGGAATTGAAGAAGGAGCAAAAAGAACTCACAGCATAGTAGACGGTCTTAAAACATTTAGTAGAGGTGATGGAGGGTCCCAACGAAAAGCAAATATTAATAAGGCAATTGAAAGCACAATCTCTGTGTTAAAAAGTAGGTTAAATGGAATTAATGTTATTAAAAGATTAGATAAAGACATTCCAAAAATAAGTTGTCAAATTGGGAAGCTTAATCAAGTATTTCTTAATTTAATTAACAATGCGGTGGACACATTAGAAGAAAAGAATGGGCCCAATGCTAGTGCTTCTGAAATATCAATTGCAACATTTATTGAGAATGACCATTTGATTTTTGAAATTGAGGATAATGGAAAAGGTATGGATGACGTAACCAAACAAAAAGTTTTTGAGCCATTTTTTACAACCAAAGAAATTGGTAAAGGTACAGGACTAGGACTTTCTATTTCGTATGGAATAATTGAAGAACACCACGGTGAAATGCATCTAGAATCGGAAGTTGGTGTTGGTACGAAATTTAGAATAACTCTTCCAATTACCTAAGACCTCTGATCTTTTATAACACGTTTTATCCAAATTGGGAAAATTATAAACCCAAGAATAAGGTAAGGGTAATAACTGATTAATCGCCATAGAACTGAAGTTGTGTTTGCCAATTGAATATTTGAAAAATACTCCCCTAAAAATGCTGGGAACAGTAATTCTGCCATTCCACTTGCTCCTGGAGTTACTGGAATTAATAAGGCACCCCACATGATAAGTTGTCGTGCAAGAATTTCCATAATAGAACTACCATATCCAAGTGCTAGAATAAGAAAATTAACCAAGAGAAACCTTGCAACCCAAGAGAAGGTAGTCACACCAAATGCTTTAAGCCAAAAAGATTTCTTCTTTTTTTTAAATTCCTCTGCAGCAATTATTAACTCCTCTCCCCAAATATGAGCTTTCCGTTTCCATCTTCTTAACAAGGGTAGTTTGAATAAATAAATAAGCACTCTTTTTATAAAAGCGGGCTTAATAAAAATTCCTATATATACCACAGCAGCCCAAGATAAGAGCAAGAAATAGGCAAAGAGAAAGTAACCTTTTACCAAGCTTTTGCTAAATGGTCCAACTTGCTCTGGAATTTGAGAATCAAGTCCGGTGAGCAATAATATTAGCGGAACTGCTACAATATAAAAGAGCACATCAAGGTAAGAAGTTGCTAGTACTATTGCTGTTGATTGACCAGTATCTAGCTTTTTTTCTTGTGCTAAAAGCACAAAAGCAACCGCAGTGCCTCCTACGATTCCCGGTGAAATTGCAGATGAAAATTCCCACAACAAAACCAATTGAAAACATTCTTTCCAAGACAGAACTTTATCACTTAGAATTCGTAACCGGACCACATAACCCAGGTACCGAAAGACAAGCATTATTAAGGCAAGTAATAGCCAAAACAACATACGGGGTCCCCAAACTATGTTTTTATATACCGATGGATTAAAATCTTTTGATATGAAGTAAAAAGAAACTGCTAGTCCAAGAGCAATTGGAATGAATAGGCGTTTGCCTTCAAAATATTTTTTTAATTGGCGTAACGCACTCAAGATAACGCATTTACTTTTTGTCCTTGAGCCAAACTGTATTTACGCTCTCCATTGATGGTAATTAACATTTCAATAGATCCAATATTCAATTGATCGTACAATCGAATTGCCTGTTCCATAAAGCGTTTTTTCTTTACCTCTCGGGTAGTATTTTTTTCAATTCTTACAACATAAGCATCTACGAGGTCAGTAAATACCGAGCCTGTAGGCCATACTTGAGTTCCTCGGTTGGTAATGGTTGTAACTTCCATATCTGCGTCTAAGTGAGCTTGTACTATCTCAGCAATTTCACCTGGTTGTTGCTCAGATGCGATGAATAAATCCACTCCAACAGTTTCTATTTCATCATCGCTAGAAATCATCATTCTATTTTTAGCTAATGAAGTTGGTTTGTGGTACTTCTCTGCATCTGTATCCGAAATTTTACTTAAATCTAAGTTTTTGATAATTTCATTGGCAAATTCTTTTGTACCAATTGATTCGGCACGGTTTTTTCCAAAATCTCCAGTATGAAAACCTTGGTCTATTGTCTTAATAAGTGCATCTCTGATGGCTCCACCAAATTCTTCTAGCCCCATTTGGTTTAGCATTATAGTTCCACTAAGTAATAATGAAGTGGGATTTGCAAGATTTTTTCCTGCAATATCAGGTGCAGTGCCATGAACGGCTTCAAATATTTTAATATGATCTCCTAGATTTGCTGAAGGTGCAAATCCTAAACCTCCCACTAATCCGGCACATAGATCAGACACAATATCTCCTTGCAAATTTGTTAGTACAACACATTCAAACTCTTGAGGAGCATAAACTAATTTCATGCAAAGTGCATCTACTATTACATCATCCGCGGTTAATTGAGGGTATTCTTTGGCAATGCGATAAAAAGTATCTAAAAACATACCGTCGGTAAGCTTCATGATATTTGCTTTGTGCCCACAAGTTACTCGTTGATAACCTTCTTTAAGTGCCGTTTCAAATGCAGAGCGAATTACCTGTTCAGACCCTGGTCTAGATATAATTCTTCTACTTACAACCACATCTTTTGTCATATAATGCTCGATTCCACCATATGTGTCTTCAATATTCTCTCTAACAATTGTAATATCAATTGGAATTCCTGCTTTACTAAACACCGTATCTACTCCGTTTAGCGATTTAAATTTACGGATATTTGAATGAGTATTCCATGTTTTTCTGGCTGTAACATTTATGCTTTTTACACCGCCACCTTTTGGAGTCTCCATAGGACCCTTGAAAAGAATTCCTGTTTGCTCAACACTTATCTTAGCTTCATCTGTCATGCCTGTGGTAAAGCCTTTGTCGTAAATGCTTTTGCCCATATCTACAAACTCATACTCTAAAGGTGCCTTAGCGGCGTCAAAAATGCTTAAAACTGCATCCATTATTTCTGGACCAATTCCATCTCCTTTTGCTACTGATATTTTTACTTTGCTCATTTGATACTAGAATAAGGTTAGCAAAGGTAGTAAACTATAAATCATTTTTGTGTTTTGGGCACACTTTTTGCAGCAATTATTTCGCTTGTAAACACGCATTATTATTAGTGTTTTAACAATTAAATACTAGTTTTGCAGGTTCCAAGTCTAAAAGGGATTATAAATAGTAAATGAGACAACTTAAAATTTCAAAACAGTTTACCAATAGGGAAAACAAGTCTTTAGATAAATATCTTAACGAAATTTCAAAAGTATCAATGATTGATGCTCAAGAAGAAGTTGAGTTAGCACAAAGAATTAGAGAAGGAGATCAAGCAGCATTAGAAAAATTGGTTAATGCCAATTTAAGATTTGTTGTTTCTGTATCAAAACAATATCAGAATCAAGGGTTAACTCTTGGTGATTTAATAAATGAAGGAAATTTAGGATTAATTAAAGCTGCAAAACGTTTTGATGAAACTAGAGGATTTAAATTTATATCTTATGCGGTATGGTGGATTCGCCAAAGTATTCTTCAAGCACTTGCTGACCAAAGTAGAATTGTGCGTTTGCCATTGAACAAAGTTGGTTCGATTGGGCGTATTAGTGCGGCAGCAGCAAGATTAGAACAACTGCAAGAACGTGAGCCAACAGCCGAAGAAATAGCTAAGGAATTGGAAATAAACGTTACTGAAGTTGAAAATGCTTTTAAATCAAGTGGTCGTCACTTATCTATTGATGCTCCTCTTATTGAAGGAGAAGACAATAGCCTTTTAGGTGTATTAGACAATAACGACGAGCCAAATCCAGATCAACCATTAATGGATGAGTCGCTAAGAAAAGAGATAAATAGAGTAATTTCTACATTGTCTGAAAAAGAACGAGATGTATTAAAGTATTACTATGGATTAGATGGTGGTCCTGCTCACACATTAGAAGATATTTCTGATAAAGTAGGATTAACACGAGAACGTGTTCGTCAAATCAAAGAAAAGGCACTTAGAAGACTTCGTAAGTCGAGTAAGAGCAAAATATTGAAATCATATTTAGGATAATCCTATCTGAATAATATTTAAAAGGCTACCATTTGGTAGCCTTTTTTAGTTTCTCAAAAATGGTATAACTCATACCGTACATTAAGAAGTAATAGAGATAATCCTCAATTGGTATCGTTAGAAATCGAATATTTAAGTTTTCAGTATTATTATACCAGACAATAGGCTCAGGAGTGACATATCCCGTAAGGATGCCGTTTACTATTGTGAAAGGCACCAAAATAATAATATAACTAAGATAAAATATCCCTCGGTTAGGCGGGTTGATTTTAATAATTATAATAATCAAGACAATAACTAAACTCGAAATAGTAGTGGTGTAAATATTGCCAAATCCAGCAACTAGATAACCAATTGAAACAATTAATATAAAATAGTCGATATAGTTTTTGAATGGGTCTAATACACTCTTGATTTTAAGAATCAATAACTGGTCATATAAGAACATAAATGCATACGGTATGCAAATGAAAAAGAGCCATTCTTCTATTGGCAGATATAATATTTTAAAGCCTAATAAATAATCTTCATTAAACCCCCAAATGCCTTTAATTGTAAACATAATATCCCATGACAAAATGAACGCACTCATAATCCCAATGGAAATTAAAGCGGGCTTCCACCGTTTATAGAAATGACCTATGCTATTAAAACTTAAAAGTAATGGAAATAGAAGAGTTCCCAGGTTAATCCATAGATATAGGGAATTCATTATTTAGCGTCCTTAATGAATTTAGAGGGCACCACAAGCATCCCAAAGCACTCTCCATTCTCCGGGCCTAAATGTTTGTGGTGCACCTTGTGTGCTT
>CBDUEX010000094.1:0-6305 GCA_965366305.1 uncultured Bacteroidia bacterium
TCACTAAAACATTTTACAAGAACCAACAATTTACTCCCACCTTTGTATTCATAATATGGCAACTAAAAAACAATCTATTTCATTGGTCTTATCTGGCGGAGGGGCCAGAGGTCTTGCTCACATTGGTGTAATTGAAGAATTAATCAAGCGGAATTATGAAATCACTTCAGTTGCAGGAACATCGATGGGTTCTGTGGTTGGAGGTATTTACGCCTTGGGAAATTTACAGGAGTACAAAGAATGGATGTACACGCTAGATAGACGTAAAGTGTTTAATCTAGTTGATTTTACTTGGAGAGGACTTGGTATTATTAAAGGAGACCGAGTATTAGATAAAATTAAAGAATTTATTGACGATAAAAATATTGAAGACTTGAATATTCCATTTGTTGCAATAGCAACAGATATTAAAAATAATAAAGAAGTTGTATTTGATAAAGGAAGTGTCTTTAGTGCAATTCGAGCATCCATCGCAATTCCAACAGTTATAACTCCCGTTCCTACAGAAGACGGGTTGCTTGTAGATGGCGGTGTATTGAATAACATTCCGGTGAATCGCGTCAAACGAATGGATAACGACCAACTGGTAGTTGTAGATGTAAATGCTAGCATTCCTGTTTACCGCCCTCCTATTTCAAAAAAGAAACAAGCAGAACAGGAGTCGGCTTATTTAAAGAAAATAAAAAGCTTCTATAACCATTTGCACAAAATGGTGCCCACTACAGAGCCTAAAGAAGGTAAACTGGGCTATTTAGATTTGATTGAACGATCTATGAACTTGATGATGCACCAAATTTCAGATCAAGCAATTAAAAAGCACAAGCCGGATGTATTAATTCAAGTATCGCGAGATTCATGCTCCGCATTTGACTTTTACAAAGCCGAAGAGTTAGTTGAAATTGGGAGACATGCCGCTAAAAAGGCATTAGATAAACACGAAGAATAAGTTAGCTACTCAACACCCAAATATTTATGGGTTTGTACACTGATTTTCCAGTTTGAATTTGCTAAAACAAAATCAAAAATTAAGGGTTGTACAATTTCCCTTTTGTCCCACTCTGGCTGAAGATATAAGAGGCATTCTGTTGGCACTAAGTCCTGATGGGCTAATGCCCAGTCAAAATCACTTTTATTAAATACCACCACTTTTAACTCATCCGCAGTTGCTGCAACTTCTTGTAATGGTGCTTTAAACTTTTTGGGTGAAAAAGTAATCCAATCAAAATCTCCTTTTAGTAGATATGCTCCGCTCGTTTCGATATGCACTTGAAATCCTTTTGCATGAAACGCAGCACATACCTCCGTTAGGTCGTACATGCCCGGCTCACCGCCAGTTAAAATTACAATTTTTGAAGAATGCTTCTCAGCTTCAGCTGTCATTTCATCTATAGACATCATTGGATGATTATCAGCGTTCCAACTGTCTTTCACATCGCACCAAACACAACCCACATCGCATCCACCAAAGCGGATGAAAAATGCAGGAGAACCAGCAAACTTGCCTTCTCCTTGCACCGAGTAAAAATATTCCATCACTGGAAAATTCATTAGATTCCCATTTTAATTTTATAACTTTTCAAGGTATTAAATAACAATCCGTATCGGGTCATTGGCCCTACACCTCCTGGAACTGGCGTAATGGCAGAAGCTTTGTCTTTTACTGCTTCAAAATCTACATCTCCTTTCAATACATAACCTTTTGGATTATCTGCATCTACACGTGTAATTCCAACATCAATTACTACCGCTCCATCTTTTACCATATCGGCTTTTAAGAAATCAGGAATTCCCAATGCGGCAATTACGATATCCGCTTGAAGTGTAAATCCTTTTAAGTTTTTTGTTCTACTATGACACAAGGTAACCGTTGCGTTTCCTGGATATCCACTTCTACTCATTAAAATACTCATTGGCCTTCCAACGATATTACTTCTTCCTATAACCACACAATGTTTGCCTTCTGTTTCAATTCCGTAATCTTCCAGCGTCATAATGATGCCAAATGGTGTTGCACTGATAAAAGTATCTTCCCCTTTGGTAAGTTTCCCCACACTAATGGTATGAAAGCCATCCACATCAATGAGCGGATTAATTGCTTCCGTTACTTTTTCAGAATCCATGTGCTTTGGCAATGGTAATTGCACAATAAGCCCATCAATATTTTCATTTGCGTTTACAGATTCGATTAGATTAAGTAGGTCTTTCTCTGAAGTATCTGCTGGTAGTCGATGTACAGTTGATTCAAAACCAACAAATTCACAGTCGCGTTCTTTGCTGTTTACATATGTTTTACTTGCACCGTCTTCACCAACCAAAATAGCAGCTAAATGAGGAGGTCTTTGTCCGTTGGCTGTAAGGGCTTCAACCTCAGCTTTTACCTTTACTCGAAGCTTCATTGCAAGCTCCTTGCCATTTAAAATTGTTGTCATTTGCGGTCAAAAATAGAACATATTATTACTAATGTGAAGTTCTAGAAAATACTTAAGACTATTTTTGCGTTCAACAACCGATGCACAAAAACATCTATATCCTCATATTACTTATGATAACAGGCATTTCCGCTTGTGAAAAAAATATAGTTGAACCTCGTATTAATCACAGTTCTAAATACGCTCCTATGGAAATTGGAATGAAGTGGACGTATCAAATGGATAGTATCTCTTATTCTGGTTTTACTGGAGATAAACCCGATACACTGCGTTATTTGGTTCGCAATGAAATAAAGGAAGCATTTATCAATAACCAAGGCCAACAGGCATTTTTAATTGAGAAAATGTATAAGCTCGGACCTTCGGAGGACTGGAAATTTTCGAGACAATACAGCGAATCAAAATCGGACATTGAATTGCTAAGAACGGAATTTGACAACACACAAGTAGTCCTTTCCTTTCCTTTTTTAAGTGAAAAAGAATGGAACGGCAACCAATACAATACTGGTGGAGAGATAGACTTTTACTATGAATCTATCCATCAAGCCGAAATGGTAGGCTCGTTTCAATACGATAGTATTACTACCGTGTTGCAGGAAGAATCGATAAATGCGATTCAAAGCTACTTCTTACGCGAAAAATATGCCGCTAATATTGGCTTGGTTTCACAAGAATATGAACATTTGCAAAATCTAGGAATGCCCACACAAAAAGGCTCAACATATAAATTAACACTCATCACATTTGAAAAGTAACATCGCTATATACTTGGTAATTGTTTTAGTTTGGGGCTTTGGGTGCAAACGCAATGAAGATCCTACTCCTATTGGTGTAGATTATTTTCCGCTGGAAGTGGGAAAATATAAATCGTATACTATGGATTCTATTGCATTCGATCCTTTTAAAGAAACTGCCGATACACTGAATTACTTTTTACGTGAAACGATTGAATCGACGTTTATCGACAATTCAGGTAAAACTGCTTACAGAATAAAAGTAGAATACACCTTTGATACTACCGCAAAATGGAAGTTTAAAAGTTACTATGCAGCTACCGCAGATATCTATTCTGCCCGAGAATTAATAAACAACATGTGGTTTATAGCATTAACGTTCCCCGTAAAAGATCGAAAAACCTGGGACGAAAATGAGCTCAACAGCTTATTGCCACAAACTAACAGATACATTAATCAAGAAATGCCTTTTGTTGTTAATAATACAACCTTTAACAAAACCATTACTATTGACAAAGGAGATGAAGAAGATCCCTTTTTTAGGTTTTATGGGCAAGATGTATACGCAGAAGGAATTGGATTAATCCAAGAAGCATTTATAGAAACTGAAACACAGCAGGGCAAGAAGGATGGAAATGAATACATCAAAAAACTGTACGACACCAACTGGTAAATTACTACTCATCTTCTTGATGTTCTGTTCCATTGTAAGTCTAGGACAGATAAAAAGTGCCTACTATATTCAATTTAACGATAAAAACACCGAATTTGATGCCAAATTAGCTTTGTCTGATAAAGCAATTGCTCGTAGGGCTAAATTCAACATTCGCTATGGCATATCCGACTATCCAGTTAATCAATCGTATATCGATCAAATTTTAAGCGATACTTCTTTAACCCTGCGTTATGCACTTAAATGGCACAATGCCATTGTAGTAGAAACAAATAAAACGAGCTTAGACCTATCTTCAGTTTCATTTGTGAATCGAGTGAAATATGTAGGGAAAACCTATTCGAAGAAAGAGGCAACATTAGATATACCTCCATATCTAAAACCCTATTTGAAACTTAAAGATGGTGCAATGCCCACTAAAAATCTTACGGTTAAGGATTATGGCAAAGCTTACAATCAAAATGCTCAGATTGGAGCGATAGAATTACACAAACAAGGCTTTGATGGTGAAGGAATCTATATTGCTGTGTTTGATGCTGGCTTTTACAACATTGATAAAATACCAGCTTTCCTTCGAAACCAAGGAAATCGCTTGATGACTTTTGGTGTGGATTTAGTAGACTTTGATAATGTGATAACGGATAGAGATAATCATGGTACTGCAGTAAGTTCATGCATTGGATCGTATGACAAAGGGAGGTATATTGGAAGTGCTCCTAAAGCAAACTTAGTTTTGTTTAGAACAGAAAATGCAGCGACAGAATTCCCCTTGGAAGAATTAAATTGGTGTAAGGCCGCCGAACTTGCAGATAGCATTGGAGTTGATATGATTACCTCATCTCTCGGATACACCGAATACGATGAAGATAGTTTGAGCTACAGCCACAGCCAACTAACAGGCAGATACAGCTATGTGAGCTTGGCAGCAAAGCTTGCAGTAGAAAAAGGAATATTTGTTCTGAATAGTGCTGGTAACGAAGGCGATAAGCCATGGACCAAAATAGGAACTCCAGCTGATGTACCTGAGGTATTAACGATTGGAGCAGTAGACCAAGAAAATACAATTGGTAAGTTTAGTAGTAGAGGATTTAATGCGGCCGGACAAATAAAACCCGATGTATGTGCAATGGGTGTTAAAGCAACTGTTGCCAGTACTTACGGCTCGTATTATCAAGGATACGGAACTTCCTATGCTACGCCTATTGCTGCAGGAGGTGTTGCATGCTTAATGCAAACATCACCCAATATCGAGCCAAAAGACCTCGCTACAATTATTCGCCAAAGTGCAACAAATAATAACAAGCCAGATTCAATACAAGGTTTTGGTGTTGCACGATTTGATATTGCTTATGAATTAATTAAAGTTCAAACTTCATCCAACAACATTCCTTCCATTCTAAAAGTTGACCAATCTAATTGTATAATTTACAATGGTAACCTATCCGAAGTGAACTATAAAATCTATGAAAACGGAAAATTTTTATGGATTTTTAAACGAAAAACCAAAGTGTATTCTGGGAGTTTAACTAGCAAGCAACCAATAACTTACATAAAACTAGCTGATTTTAAGGCAAAGTGTAGTAAAAAATACACAATAAAGATAAACTTGAGTGATGGTGTGGAAAATCACGCCCTGAAACACAGCGACTTATCCATCTGTCAGGAGTAAGTTTGTGGCATCTTCTCTAAGTAATAAGGTTTAGTTAATTAGTCTGATGGGGTGCCGCAAAGCACCCCTTCTTTATTTAGTCAGTTTTGATAATTGTATGTCTTTCGGAGAAGTTATCAAATTGCACTTCCAACAAATACGTTCCAGCTTCAACATTCAATTCTATTTCTTTAGAAACATCATTTAAGTTTTTAAGCACCATCACTTCCTTTCCACTAATCGATATTATTCTAATAGCTGTAAATGGCTTATGGCTACTTACTTTTAAACTACTTGCGAATGGATTTGGATATACAGACGAAGTGGTAAGCTTTTTAAGAGATTTAACCCAAGCACCATCTACTACGTTGTACGTAACAACTACGGTGTCATTGGTAGTAATTTGATCTCCTATTTTAGATACAACAAACGTTGCTTCTGCCATTCCAAGTTCAGTGTTCTTCAACAAACTATCAAATTGAATTAATGTATCAGCATTGCTCAATAAACTGATGATCGAAGACTTGTTATAAATGGTAGATCCATCTGCCTTAATTCTACAGCTTACTATTATATTTTCTAAATCATCTATACCCCCATTTGAAACGTACATAGAAGGTTTATAAATCCAATCTATTCTTAAGTCTGCATTAGGCTTAGGAAACTTTACTGAATCTACTTTCACATCAATGCGAGTAACAACTTCAAAACTTGTTGTAAGGCTATTATTAGAAGCATTATCGTCAGCTTGAAGAAGATTTGAGGTAAACGTATACTTTCCGTCTTGAGCAATCCATGATTTTGTAGAAGTAAGATTGGTT
>CBDUEX010000095.1:0-6293 GCA_965366305.1 uncultured Bacteroidia bacterium
CAGATTAAAATCTCGAGTAATCCCTTCTTTATCATTGTACGCTTCCAAAATAACCGCAGGGTCTTTCATCTTATCCAAGCCCATCATAAAGTAATCGCTGGCTGAAAGTTTCTCTTGTATTTTTCTAAGAAAGACTATGGCATCGGCATGTAATAAATTACCAAGATTAGAGCCTAGAAAAAGCACAAGATTGGTTTCGTTTTTCTCAAAAGAAAATGCCTCTACCGCATCATCATAAGTTGCATTTATAGGCACTACTTCTGCCTTGAGGCAACTGCTCTCAATTCTATTTTTGCACGTAGCTAGTACATCAGCTGAAATATCAATTGGATAATAGGTATAAGGAATGCCCAATTCTTCTAGAGCATTTAGAAGAATAATTGTTTTGGTGCCATCTCCAGCTCCTAATTCATAAATATTTAACCGTTTGTTTATTCTTAATCTACTTAGAATATTCTTACTCTGCTCTTCCAATAATTCATACTCTGCCTTCGTTACATAGTAGCTTGGCATTGCCATAATTTTCTGGAATATTTTATCTCCTTCATCGTCATAAAAAAACTTACTACTTAGCAATTTCGGATACTTACTTAAGCCCTCATCTACTTCTTTTGCTAATAACGATTGTATATCTGTTTTAATCACTGCTTTTATTTTTTTACAAGTCTCAAACCACAAAATTGCCAGCGTAGATGTGGATGAAAAAAGTTTCTATATGTGGTTCTACTATGGCCGTCTGCACTAGCAATTGACGCTCCTCTTAAGACCATCTGATTGACCATAAATTTTCCGTTGTATTCTCCAATAGCCCCTTCCGCTTTGGCATATCCTGGATACGGTAAATAAGCACTGTTTGTCCACTCCCAAAGCTGCCCGTAATCAAGTGTTGAAGAGGCAATTTCCCATTCTTGCTCAGTTGGAAGCCGCTGGTTTTTCCATTCTGCAAATGCATGAGCTTCATAAAAATTAACATGCATTACAGGTAAATTTTCATCTACTTTAACAAAATCACTCATGTTATAATACATCCATTCTCCTTGATGCTTGTACCAATACATTGGTGCTTTGATATCGTTTTGTTGTACCCAATCCCAGCCTTCTGCATGCCATAAATTAAAATTTTGATATCCCCCAGCCTCTATAAATGCTATCCACTCCTTATTGCTCACTAAATTCTCAGCAATATCAAATTGTTGCACAAATACTTGATGCTGATTTTCTTCATTATCGAAATGAAATTTATTGCCATTGTATCCTATCTCATACAAGCCTTCTTCAATTCTAACAAAACCATTTCCCTTTTCTTTTTTTAGTTGAAATTGGTTGCCATAACTTGGAAATGTAGGTTGATGCCCTAAGATATATTTAATATCATAAATCAATAATTCTTGATGTTGCTCTTCATGATTTAGCCCCAGTTCTATTATTTGAAGTATTTCCTTATTAGGTTTGGTTGCTAAGAATGTAGCCATATGCTCATCAACATATAATCGATAATCTCTAATTTCTGAGACTGTTGGACGCGTCATCAATCCTCTATTTGCTCTAATCACTTTGTCGCCAACATTGTTGTAATAACTATTAAACAGATATGAAAAATCACCATTAAAGACACTATAATTAGGAGCATACTTCGACAACACAAACTGTTCGAAAAACCACGTAGAATGAGCCAAATGCCACTTGGGAGGCGAAACATCTTCGATGGGTTGAACAACATAATCTTCAGTTGCTAACGGCTCACATATTGCCAATGTTCTGTTTCTTATTTTTTGATACCGTTCGATCATTTCAATATACTTTCACCATTTAAATTTGTGGTTAGAACATCGCTCATATAATCAAAAAACGGCCGAATAGCTACAAATGTTTGCAATGCCATTTCAGGGAAATCCTTCGATAAAACTTCTTTGTCTGTAAAAGTTCGAAAGGCATAAAACTGCTTTTTCCTTATAAAATGAATATTAGGATGTGTTTTGTCAAAACCTTTAGGTGCTGTAGCAACCCCACTTCCTTCTAATGTCCCAAACTGCTTTATAAAATTGGGCTCATTTACGATTGTTTTAATACTATTGTCCGCTTCAAATTCCTTTCTAATTCGAAACAAATCTTCTTTATTGGGACCATAAAATCCTCCTCCAATCTTAGTTTGATTGGGCTGAATACTCATATAGTAGCTGCCTCTTCTTTCCTCTCCTCTTCGTTTGAAATAGCCACTAAAATAATTCTTATACGGTGTCTTATCTTTTGAAAACCTTATATCCCGATAAATCCTGTATAATTTATGAGCTTCAATGTTGTCAGATCGATTTAATCCAAGCTCTAAGCTCTGCATTAACGTTTTTACATTTTCTTGTGCTGTTAGATAATCCTCTTTATGCTTTTCGAACCAATCGCGATTATTATTTGCCTCAATCTGTTGTAAAAATTTTAGTGTTTGAGCTTTAATCATGTTTTTTATTAATACGTTTAATCTTGTACAACCTTACGCTGTTCATTTGACCCCAAAATTATCAATCATTTTGCAATGAATTAAGATGAGGCCATAAAAAAAGGGGTACACACCCCTTTTTCATTTTTATATTGATGCTTTTTACTTTGAAAATTGGATAGTAATCCTTCTTTGCTTTTCATCTGCAGGATCTACACCTTCAATCGGCATTTCACTACCATATCCCTTCGCAGTAACGTTTTTTGCCACAGCATCATGACCAAAAATTAGTTTTAATCGCGTCCATTCTGCTCGTGCAGCTGATCCAATTTTTTCTTGAGCTGGTTTTCCTTTGTTGGCACTATGCCCTTGAATCTCCCCTTTAAGTGTTGGGTTTGATTCCATTATTGCTGCAATCATCTCAAGTTGTGCTATTCCTTGATCTGTTATCTCTCCTTCACCAGAAATTTTATCTAGAGTAATTGATTTCATCCCTTCCCCACTTGTAATCCATACTTTTAAATCACTTGCCCAATCTAAATCCGGACTAGCTTCCTCTACCACTTCTTCTTCCATTACCTCTTCTACGGTTACGGTATCAACTGAATCTTGGCTATTTGTACCTTCTTCGGCTGAAGGAGATGAGCAAGAAAAAATTGAAATTAAACCGATGAAACCTGCTACTACTAATTTGGTGTTATTTTTCATTATGTTGTTTTATATAGTTAATACGCAAAAATCAACTTTTGTCACGTAGTCTAATGAAAAAAGTGAATAAATTTGTCGCAACACTCGGGGTGTAGCTTAGTCCGGTTAAAGTGCTGGTCTGGGGGACCAGAGATCGGTGGTTCGAATCCACTTACCCCGACAAAAAAGAGTCTGTCACATTTGTGATGGACTTTTTTATTATAGAAGGTTAAGCTTGCTTAAAACCTGAAATAATAAAAATGGACAAAACGCGTAGCGTTAAGACTCTGTTTTGTTAACCCCCACACTGGAAAGGCGAAGCCCATCCACTTACCCCGACAAAAGGTCTATCCACTAGTGGGTGGACTTTTTTTGTTATTGAATAAGCTTGCTCAAATTCAATAATGAAAAAGGACACAAAATGCGTAGCATTATAGACCGCATTGTTAACCCCCACACTGGAAAGGCGAAGCCCATCGACTTACCACGACAAAAAAAAGCCTTCTGCGTTTACAGAAGGCTTTTAAAATTCGTTTCTTTTATCCTATTGCATGGTATAACGCAAGGTTACCCCGAAGTCTGTTAATGCACTTGGATATGAGTTACTTGTTACTGGTTCATTTACATTTCTGTTATAAAAGATACGGCAGTTCAAGACATCATTTATTTTATAATCGATAGATGGTCTAATGTTGATAGTTCTAATTCCACCTGTAGCATTAAACTGGTCTGTTTCGATGTTTCTTACGATGGTTATTCCGTCTCTAAACGTAAAATCAAATCGGATATTCAAATCATTTTTAAGAACGATTCTATTCCCTTTAAACTTAAGCGGTAATCTAACTCCCGTTGTTCTAAATCCTCCACTTATTACATATTCTTTGTTTCTAACCTCCACCATTTGAAGATTTCTCATATTCAATTGCAGGTTTCTATCCATCTTGTATTCCAATTTAAAGGTTAACCCTTCTTTGGTTGTAATATCAATTCCCAACAGAGGAGCTAATCGTTCGATGATTGAAACACCACTTTGGAAGCCGTACTTGGTAGTTAAGTTTCCATTTTCACCAATGGTATCACTACCATATTCTAGTGGTCTAAAGAAGTTCCCAAGACTTAATGTTGATGAGTATGCATGTGAGATCGAAATATTACTGAACTTCTTCTTAAATGCATCCAATTGTGCCAAGCCATTGTACGTTAATCTCCAATTTGGAATTGGAATTTTCTTAAATGGATTAAGGCTAACATCCGCTTGATTCTTGCCACTGTATGCTGCTATAAATGAATAAAGTAACACGTCTTGATGCGTTCTATCAAATCCTCTAGGGAAGTTTGTGCTTCCATCTATAATGCCAACACTATCCGCAAATCGATTTGAATATGCTTCGCTTCCAAATTCTTGTGCTTGCAAACGTTGAGCTACTACATATCGGTTATTTTTAAACTGATCATACGCCGCAGATGAATAATCGTCTCGATCAAGCTTATCAAACATGGTTGCCCAACTTCCAAATGAAGTAGAGAATGTACCTGCTTCAGTTAAACCAATGTCAATAAAACCATTTGATCCTTCATCGTACCTGAAATTACTACTCGTATTTAAGCTTTTTCTTTTGTTGAAGGTAAGATTCACTCTAAACGACTTAAACGGTTCAAGAGTTGCAGAACCATTTAAATCCACCGCATTTAACTGCATAAATCGTGTATTCTGATTTGAATCTGTAGTTAAGAAACCATTGTTAGCTATATCGTATCTAAAGTTTTCGTTCTGAGATCCTAAAATGAACGGGAATCCAGGGGTATTGTGTTTAAAGTTCTGCCCAACATAATCCATTACCTTGGTGAACCCTGGTAAGGTTGTACCATCCGTTAATGTTACATCCATTTGAGCCTGTTTCACCATCATCAATAGCTTAAAGAAGCCTCTCGTTCCAGCACTTATTTGCTTTTCTTTTGGTTTCTCATCTTTTAATAAATCGTCATCATCTTCTTCGTCTTTCTCAACAGTTTTTTCTTTCTTCGGAGGAGGAGGTCGATTAATTTTTTGAAGGAATGGCACTTTGTTATACAATGAAATGAAATTAAGATTTCCATTTACACCAATCGCTCTAGAATTCTGAATTGTATTCCCAAGCTCGGTATTAGAAGGTGGAGCATTTCTCCATTGATAAGAGGCAGAGTATTTAGATGTAACCGTTACCCAGTCCAATGCTTTTATTTTTCGAAGTGGTAAACTATAATTGGCATTTATAGTTTGATTGAAATCATTAAGCTTCCCTAAACTAGCAAAGTTCCTCCACATCGTATCTCTTTTTTCTTGTGTATTCAGTTCGCCAAATGGTTCTTCCACCCACGAATTTGCTGTTGCAGCATAGTTCACAGATAAACTCCTTGCAATGTTCCATTTCCAGCCATACACTCTTCCTATTCTAAACGTTTTATCGTAAAGCACTGGAACAATCGACTTAAAGTTATCATTGTTTCTATTCTGCAATTCTGAATACCTTCTATCCACATCCAATCTCATATTGAAATTGCTTGGAAGTAAGCCCAAGTTAAAGTCCTTTATAATCGTCCATTTTTTACCTTTAATTACTTTTTTAAAGGGCTCCCATGGTTTTAATTTAGAAGTATAGTTATATCCTAGACTTGATTTATAAGTCTTCACATCATTCATTTGAATAATCTGATTTCTTCTAAAAATACGTTGATAGGCAAACGAATAATTGAAGTTTTCAATGTCGTAGAAATGAGGTTTGTTCTTAGCAGCTGTAGTTCTATTTTTCTTGACGTTGGTAAAGTTCAAACTGTACCTAGATGTGAAGTCTTGAGCTGCTTCCTTAATTTCTGCCTTCTCTTCAGATGACTGTGCATTATTAATAGCTGTACGAAGCAAGATATCGGGGTTTAATGGATAGTACTTTGGATTAATAATATTCTCGTTGTACCCAATAAACATTGGAATGGTGATTCCTGATTTCTGTGAGAAAAACTTCCCTAATTCAATGTTTGATGAAATATCATATTGAATCAATTCATTTAAATTTCGATCGTTTAGTTTTTTGTCAATTGCACCAAAACCAATCGCTTGATAATTTCCAGATAAGGTTACAGTTGCTAAATCTGCCAACTTAGTTACCATTCGAGCATTAGCAGCTATTCCGCCTTTATT
>CBDUEX010000096.1:0-6287 GCA_965366305.1 uncultured Bacteroidia bacterium
GCCGGACGTAATGACGCGACAATATCCGCAGGGCCGGTGCTTTCGGGCCAGTCCAGGGACAGATCAACCCCCTGATAGGATACCAGATCAGCGCCTTCCGCATCATAGATCAACGTCGCATCAGTGATTTTCAGCTGTTGAATTGTGAAGAAAAGCCTGTTTGTAGAGTTTTAGATTTCGAGGACAATAGCCCAAGAGTCGGTATAAATTGTGATAGAATTGTTTGTTGGAAGAGAAATTACAGTAGTATATTTTTTTAATACTACCTATCACAAGATTAATCGCATTGTCCCATTACAACAGAAACGTTATGCCCTCCGAATCCAAAGGTATTACTTAAGGCAATTTTAACATCTCGCTTCTGTGCTTTGTTAAAAGTAAAGTTCAGTTTAGGATCAAAGCTTTCATCATCAGTAAAATGATTAATGGTTGGAGGAATTACACCTCTATTTAAGGCCAATAGGCACGCCAAAGCTTCAACAGCTCCTGCAGCACCAAGTAAATGACCTGTCATTGATTTAGTTGAACTAATATTGATATTGTATGCATGATTACCAAATACTTCTTTGATTGCAATACTCTCGCTTACATCTCCTAGTGGAGTTGATGTACCGTGAACATTAACGTAATCAACGTCTTCTGGTTTAATTTCTGCATCTCTAAGGGCAAATTTCATTACATTAATAGCTCCTAATCCTTCTGGATGTGGAGCAGTAATGTGATGAGCATCAGCAGTCATTCCACCACCTAGTATCTCACCATAAATTTTAGCACCTCTTGCTTTCGCTGATTCGTACTCTTCTAAAACAAGTGCAGCGGCACCTTCTCCAAGAACAAAACCATCTCTTTCCTTATCAAAAGGGCGAGATGCTGTTTCTGGACTATCGTTTCTTTCAGAAAGAGCTTTCATACTGTTGAAACCTCCTATAGCAGATGTTGTTACACAAGCTTCAGAACCTCCAGTAACAATGGCCTTAGCCATTCCTAAACGGATGTAGTTATAAGCATCTACTATTGCATTATTTGATGAGGCACACGCTGAAACAGTTCCAAAATTTGGTCCTCTAAAACCATATTTTATAGAAATATATCCAGGTGCAATATCACCAATCATTTTAGGAATAAAAAAAGGATTAAACCTAGGAGTTCCATCTCCTAAGGCATAATCCTGTACTTCTTTTTCTAGCGTGTATAGACCTCCGATGCCAGAACCCCAAATTACCCCAATATCTTCTGGTTTAAAAGAAGACTCGGTAATTTTAGAATCCAAAACAGCTTCATCAGCTACTACCATGGCATATTGAGTAAAAGGATCCATTTTTCGGGCTTCCTTTCTATCCATAAAATCATTTACATCAAATCCTTTGACTTCACATGCAAACCTTGTTTTATGTTTTTCAGCATCAAAACGTGTTATAGGAGCAGCACCGCTTTTCCCTTGTTCTAATGCATCCCAATAATCTTTGGCTGTATTGCCGATTGGCGTTAGGGCACCAATTCCAGTAACTACTACTCGCTTTAACTGCATCTAGTAATTAGCCAGCGTTTTCAGTTATATAAGTTACCGCATCTCCAACAGTTGCAATCTTTTCAGCTTGCTCATCAGGGATAGCGATGTTAAATTCTTTTTCAAACTCCATGATTAACTCTACAGTATCTAAAGAGTCAGCTCCTAAATCATTCGTAAAGCTCGCATCGGTTGTTACCTCAGATTCTTCAACACCTAATTTATCTACGATAATTGATGTTACTTTTTCAGCTATTTCAGACATATTTCTAATTTATTTGTTAAGTGGTGCAAAGAACTATTTTTTAGATAAAAAAGACAAGATTAATTTGCATTTAAGTTTTAAGTGTAGAAAATACTAGAATGCACACTCTCTTTACATCAGAAGAACTGGAATTAGACTTTCCAGAAATAGTTGGGGTCTCATCGGCAGACAAGCCAATTAGAATTGGGTATCAATTATCCCTTAGTCCGTTTATAGACGTGCAATACATCGATACCATTTCGAATTATGATGAAACCAGTGAGCATGCTGCATTTTTAATTACTTACCTAGATGATGGCTACGAATGTTTGCTAATTAAGAACAAAGGGAGCTCTGGTTTTTTTTATAAACGCTTTAAAAACATTGACTATTTACTATGTTCTACAACAGAAGAGAACCTTAAAGAAGAAATAATACAAATAGTTAGCAAACTAACCAGTGTATCTATTTGTTTTGCACTAGAAGAACCTAATCAAGATGAAATATTAAATTTCAGTCAACTTTTATGAAGCAAAACATTAAGTATAATAAAACAAAAATTATCGCCACTATAGGACCAGCTACCGCGGATGTGCCTATGTTAAAGAAGATTATTAAAGCTGGTGTAGATGTTTGTAGAATTAATTTTTCGCATGGAAAATTAGAAACACATCTACAAGTTGTTAAAAATATTCGAGAAGCAAACAAGGCATTAGGCACCCATGTTGCCATACTAGGTGATTTACAAGGCCCAAAATTGAGAATTGGAGAGGTTGAAGGAAACAAAATGTTTCTTAAAAAAGGAAGTACGATTACACTTACTACCCTGCCAACTATCAGCAAAGGAAAAACTATATATGTTAAGTATTCTACTTTGGCAAGGGATGTGGAAATTGGAGAACGTGTTCTCTTGGATGATGGAAAACTTGAATTAGAATTCACCAAAAGAGTAGATAAGCATACTGTAGAAGCAAAAGTGATTAATGGAGGAGATTTAAGTTCTAACAAAGGATTCAATTTGCCATCAACATCATTATCGATTGATTGCTTAACGCCAAAAGACTTGATAGACCTGCAATTTGCTATTAAACATGATTTTGATTGGGTTGCTTTGTCGTTTGTTAGAGAAGCTGCTGATATTCAAAAACTAAAGGCGATTTTAACGAAGCATAAAAGTGAAGCTTGTGTAATCGCGAAGATTGAAAAGCCTCAGGGTGTTCAGAATATTGATGAAATTATTGATGTTACTGACGCAATTATGGTTGCTCGTGGTGACCTTGGTGTAGAAATGCCGATGGAAGAAGTTCCGATTATTCAAAAGAGAATCGTGGCAAAATGTGTGGAGGCTTCAAAGCCCGTTATTATTGCTACCCAAATGATGGAAAGTATGATTACTTCTCCAACTCCAACTCGAGCAGAAGCAAATGATGTTGCCAATGCCGTTATGGATGGTGCTGACGCTGTAATGCTTAGTGCTGAAACTTCAGTTGGGGCTTATCCAATCAAGACCATTGAAGCGGTTGAACGAATATTAGGTAGCACCGAATTAGGATGGGACGTTTATAACAAACTCAGTGTGCCTGACCCTTCATCTGATACTTTTTTGTCAGATGAAATTTGTTATGCTACCGTTACCATGAGTAAGGCTATAAATGCAAAGGCAATATTGTCAATGACTCAAACAGGATATACCGCCTATAAAATTGCAAGTGGAAGACCCAATTGTGATGTTTTTATCTTTACCTCAAATACAAAGCTATTATCTAGATTAAGTTTAGTTTGGAATGTGAGAACCTATTTTTACGATAGAAAAACGAATACAGATGATACGGTAAAAGATGTAATCGCAATACTTAAGAATGATAAGCTGGTAAAAAAAGGCGATATTGTGGTCAACACTGCAGCTATGCCAGTGCGAGAAAACAGAAAAACGAATACCTTAAAAATAAGCCAAGTGCGATAAATGGTTGATTCAAATGAAATAATAAACAAGGTTGCGAAGAGCGGTATTATTACCCTCGATTTGGAAGATCTAATTCCAGAACAACCAATTTTTCAGTTGGATATAAAAGACCAATTGTTTCAAGGGCTGTTGCTTCGCGAAAAAGACTTTAGGAGTTGGGTAAAGGAACACAATTGGGAGCAATATAAAAATGGTTATGTTGCTGTTTTTTGCTCTAGTGACGCAATTGTTCCTACTTGGGCATACATGTTAATTGGTGCTGCGATTGAAGCATATACCAGTGACTTGTTTTTTACTTCTCCAGAAACTTTACCTGCGTTAATCGCAGAAAGAAAACTATCGGTATTGAATGCTAAAGATTATCAAGATGCTCGAGTGGTTATTAAAGGATGTGGTGATAGAGTAATCGATAATCAAGCCTACGTTAAACTGACAACACTCTTAGTGCCTGTTGTAAAATCGTTGATGTACGGCGAACCATGCAGCACTGTCCCAGTTTATAAAAAAAGATAAAAAAAGCCCAACTTATTATGTTGAGCCTTTATTATTTATACTAGTTAGCTTATTTATTTTGAGATAACTTCAAGAGCATCAAATGTCATGTTTCTCTTTCCGTCTACATATTGAGATACAAATGCATCAGAGATTCCCAATGCCTTAATGTCGTTGCTAAATTGTACGGCATCCATTAAATCTTCAAAATGTCCTATTACATATCTTTTTGCTCCATCAATTTCTTCTGTTTGTTGTTGAACGAAACTAAATCGAGGTATTGGTAATAACCCATTTGCACTTGATACACGGTTCCTTTTGGTAATTTGGTGCTTGGCATCGTATTAAGTAAGTTGGAATACTTATCATTTAAGATGCTCAATTTGGTTTGAAGTTCTTTGTTCGATTCTTGAGCTTCCTTCAATTGTAGCTTAAGAGCTTCAATTTCGTCTTCTAAATCTTGAACCGTCGTCTTCTGTTTATTCATCATTCTTACCCACTTTTCAGGATCTTTTTTGTAAGTTTTGATTTCTTTTTTAAGTGCCTTCTTTTCTTGTTTACTTAAAGTCTGACCTTCAGCTGAAATAAAACTACCTATAAAGACTAAGGTTAAAAATGCTACTAGAATTTGCTTCATTATCTATTCTTGTGTTAAATGTTAGGCAAAACTATAAAATAGAGGGATTGGGTATTCGCAAAGAATTGTTAATAACTACCTTTGCATACTTTTTAATATACAATGGAATACAGAATAGAAAAAGACAGTATAGGAGAGGTGAAAGTGCCAATAGACAGATATTGGGCAGCTCAAACTCAGCGATCATTAGAAAATTTCAAAATAGGGAATCAAAAAATGCCAATTGAGATTATTCGAGCATTTGGGGTTTTAAAGAAATGTGCAGCAATCACCAACTGTGAGTTAGGGGTGCTATCCGAAGAAAAGATGATACTTATTTCTCAAGTTTGTGATGAAATTATCGCCGGAGAATTAGATGACGAATTTCCTTTGGTAATTTGGCAAACTGGTAGTGGTACTCAAAGCAATATGAATGTGAATGAGGTTATTGCAAACAGAGGGCATGTAATTAGTGGTGGTAAACTTACCGACGCTGATAAAGTGCTTCATCCCAATGACGATGTCAATAAATCGCAAAGCAGTAACGATACTTTTCCAACAGCAATGACCATTGCGGTTTATAAGCAAATGGTAGATTTTGCAATACCTGGATTACAAGTATTAAAAGACACGTTTAAGAAGAAAGCTCGTGAGTATAAAGATATTGTAAAGATTGGAAGAACGCATTTTATGGATGCAACTCCACTCACTTTGGGTCAAGAGTTTTCTGGTTATAGAAGACAGCTTGAACTAAGTATTGTTGCTCTCGAAAAAGGGATGGATACCGCAACTGAATTAGCCTTGGGAGGTACCGCCGTAGGTACGGGATTAAATACACCAAAAGGATATGATGTTTTGGTTGCGAAAAAGATTTCTGAAGAGATGGATATGCCATTTAGAACTGCCGAAAACAAATTTGAAGCATTAGCTGCTCATGATGCGATGGTTGAATTGCATGGTGCTCTTAAAAGAGCTGCAGTGAGTTGTATGAAAATTGGAAACGACATCAGAATGTTAAGTTCAGGACCTCGAAGCGGAATTGGTGAAATTACCATTCCAAGTAATGAGCCTGGATCTAGTATTATGCCTGGAAAAGTAAACCCAACACAAGCAGAAGCTCTTACAATGGTTTGTGCTCAAGTAATGGGTAATGATGTTGCTGTTACTATTGGAGGAAGCAATGGACATTTTGAATTAAATGTTTTCAAACCAATGATTGCCACGAACTTATTGCAATCTGCACGGATTTTAGGCCAATCATGTTTGTCGTTCAACAACAATTGTGTGGTTGGAATAGAGCCAAACTATGCAGAGATAAAAAACAAATTAGACAATTCATTAATGCTGGTTACTGCCTTAAATACGCATATAGGCTATGACAAAGCGGCAAAAATTGCCAAGAAAGCATACAACGATAATTCAACGCTAAAAGCAGCAGCCTTGGAATTAGGATACCTTACAGCAG
>CBDUEX010000097.1:0-6263 GCA_965366305.1 uncultured Bacteroidia bacterium
CACTATGATTACGATTCCATTACCGTTTCGTTGAGCTAAACCAAACAAGTTTAAGTCTTGAGATTCTACACCACGAGTTGCGTCAATAACAATGGCAACAACATCTACGTTTTCAATGGCTCTTAAGCTTCGCATCACAGAGTAGAACTCTATGTCTTCACTAACCTTACTTTTTTTCCTAACTCCGGCGGTGTCTACCAAATACAAGTCGTTGTTGAATGCTTTGTATCGCACAAACAAAGTATCTCGAGTTGTACCGGCAATATCGGTTACGATGTTTCGCTCTTCACCTAACAAGGTGTTGCAAATTGTGGATTTTCCAACATTTGGTCTTCCAACAAAAGCAATTTTTGGAATGTTCTCTTCCATTTCAATTTCTCCTTCTGGCAACAAGGGAACAAGAGCATCCAAAAGTTCTCCTGTTCCGCTCCCAGATAAAGAAGATACTGGATAGATCATATCAACCCCAATGGAGTAATATGAATTTGCCATAAACATTCGTTCATCATTATCTGCTTTATTGGCAACTAACAAATATGGCTTCTTACTTTTTCTAATTATTTGAGAGAAAGCAATATCAAGATCATTTGGGTCGAGCGTTGCGTCCACCATAAACAATAGCACATCTGCTTCGTTCATCGCTTGTTCCACTTGTTCACGAATATGTGTTTCAAAGATGTCGGTGCTGTTGTCTACATATCCGCCGGTGTCAATTACCGTAAATTCTTTGCCGCACCAATCACTCTTACCGTAGTGGCGATCTCTAGTTACCCCACTTACGTCATCAACAATAGCCTTTCTCTCACCTATTAATCGATTGAAAAGTGTAGATTTTCCAACGTTTGGTCTTCCTACAATTGCAACTATACCTGCCATTTTATTATTTTAAATATCCGAAATTTTTAAGTTGATTGTCGTCTTTTCTCCAATCTTTTCTAACCTTAATAGTTAGTGAAAGGAAAACGTGTTTTTTGATAAAAGACTCTATTCTTTTACGCGATTCTATTCCAAGGCTTTTTATTGCTTTACCGCCTCTTCCCAACATGATTACTCGTTGAGAATCTCTCTCTACATAAACAGTAGCGAATATTTCGTCAATTTTCTCTTTTTCGTTGTAATCAGTTACTACAACCTCAACACTGTACGGTATTTCTTTTTTGAATTGAGTAAGAATTTGTTCTCTTATCATTTCACTCACAAGAAAGCGAACATTTTCATCTGTTAACGATTCTTTATCGTAGAACGCTGGGTGCTCTGGGGCTAACTCTACTAACGTTGATATGATGCTAGTTGTATTGAAATTTTCTTTTGCACTTATTGCAAAAACGTGAGGCGTGTCAAAAGCGGTCTTAACGGCTTCAACGTGTCGTTGTAGTACCTCCTGATCTTCAACCAAATCTACTTTGTTTAATGCTACAACTATTGGGCAGCTAATTTTTTCAGCATAAGCCTTAAACTCTTCCACTTTTGGGTATTGAGCATCTAAGATGAACAAGACAACATCTGCATCTTCTAATGATTCAGAAACTGCACCCATCATTGCTTCTTGCAGTTTGTATGCCGATTCATGGATAATGCCTGGTGTATCTGAAAAAACCAACTGGTAGTTTTCCTCGTTTAGTATTCCTTTTATTCTATGACGTGTGGTTTGAGCTTTGGCATTTGTAATCACCAAATCTTCGCCCAACACCGCATTTAAGAAGGTTGATTTACCCGCATTAGGCAACCCTAAGATTGTTATGAAAGCTGTTTTAAACAAGGTGCAAAGATAAGTGTAGAAATTTAGCTGAGTTCATTTTTGATTAAATAGAATTTAGGGCTCGCTAACCAACTTGTCGAACGGCACCTTTACCATGTATTGGGTTTCTAAAATTAGGTGGTCAAAGTCGGAGGTAATTTTTCCGCGAAGCAAATAACACCCCCGGCCTCTCCATCGGTATCTTCTGTGAATTTCCGGAAAACTCACACTATCAAAAAACTGACCCTCGATATCCATAAATGTACCAAACGACATTTCTTGTTCGTACTTGCCTTTGGTTTTTGTTCTTTTTGTGTGCACCAAGTACCCCAAAATGGAGATAGCTTGGTTGATGTGTTTAGGAAAGTCTGATGACGCTTTTTTGTGCTTTAAAAGCTGTGGATCTATTAGGTCAAAAGGGCTACACAAAGGAAAACCCAAGTATTCAATTTCGTCAAAGGGGTCTTCGTATTCAAGCGGGTCGAGCTTTGGGATGGCTACTGTTTTTGTAGCGTTGTTATTTTGAAAAAGCTTTGGGTGAGTAAGTATTTGCTTGTGTCCCGAGAGCAAGAAGTGGGCCTTCCACAAGAGCCAGTTTTTTGATTTATGAAAAGACCTAAACGCATTAACGCGAATCAGAATAATTACCATGTCTAAGGATACGCTTACTCGCGATATAAAATCTTGAAGGCTGATAAAGTTTCCCTCTGTGTTTCTGCTTTCGAGCAGAGCTTTAGCCACAGAGGCCTCTAGTTCTTTTACGTGTTGAAATCCAAGAAAAATTGTTTTTTGGTCGATGGTAGTTATAAATGAACTGCGATTTACGCAAGGAGCTTCTATTGTTCCGCCTTTTAGTCGAGCTTCTTGTATGTATTGTTCTGTGGCATAAAAACCGCCGAAATTATTAATGGTTGCCACCATATACTCCAGGGGAAAATAAGCTTTCAAAAACAGGCTTTGGTAGCTTTCTACAGCATAGCTGGCGGAGTGTCCTTTAGCAAAAGCATAATTAGCAAAGCTTTCTATTTGTTTCCACACTTCTGCAGTAAGTTTTTTGTCGTAGCCCTTTTTTCTACAATTATCAAAAAACCTTTTTTCTACTTCGGAGAACTCGGTTCTTTCGCGAAACTTCCAACTCATTCCTCTTCTAAGAACATCGGATTCTTCTAGTGTTAGTCCGGCGAAATAGTGAGCCACCTTTAACACATCTTCTTGATACACCATTACGCCATAGGTGTCGTGTAGAATCTCTCCTAAAACCGGATGGGTTGCTGCTCGAGCTTTTGGGCTTCTGTGTCTCTTTATGTATTCTGCCATCATCCCACTATTGCTAACACCTGGTCTAATAATGGAGCTTGCAGCAACGAGCCCGGTATAGTCGTCTACTTCCAATTTTTTCATTAAAGCACGCATTGCGGGGCTTTCAACATAGAAGCAGCCAATTGCGTCACCTTTTCGTAGGAGTTCTTTAATTTTTTCATCTTGCTTAAACCGGGCAATATCGTCTATGTCAAAAGGTGGAGAGCCGGGTTGGTTTTGCTTTATAACACCAATTGCATCTTTAATTTTTCCTAAACCGCGTTGTGCTAATATATCGTACTTGTAGATGCCCGCATCTTCTGCTATGTGCATGTCGAAATGAGCGGTAGGAAAACCTTTTGGAGGCATGCTGGTTGCTCCAAAATACTGTATGGGCTTTTCAGTAATTACAATTCCGCTGCTATGTACGCTTAGATGATTTGGGAGTCCGTGAATTTGCCGACTATAAAGCAAACAAAGCTTGGCTATTTGATCTAGAGAGTTGTGGTCTGTGGTGCGTTGGATAGCTTTAATTTCGTCAGCAGGTAAGCCAAGCACTTTTCCTATTTCTCTAATTACAGAACGCTGTTGAAAAGTGACAAAGGAGCCCATTAGGGCGGTGTTTGGGAAAGTGTCAAAAATGTATTTGGTTACGTCGTTTCGGTCTCTCCAAGAAAAGTCAATATCAAAGTCTGGCGGAGACTTTCTGCTTGGGTTTATGAACCGTTCGAAGTAGAGGTCTAGCTCTATGGGGTCCACGTTGGTTATTTTGAGCAAGTAAGCAATTAAGCTGTTAGCACCGCTACCTCTTCCTACATAGAAATAGCCTTTACTTCTCGCATAACTTACAATGGAGTGGTTAATGAGAAAGTAAGGAACAAAATTGCATTGATCAATTACGGTTAATTCTTTCTCTACTCGTTTTTCTACTTCCTTAGAAACAGAGCTTCCAAACCGATAAGCTAGGCCTTCTTTTACAAGGTGTTTGAGTAGAACTAAATCACTTGTTTTGTCTTGTGAAAACGTTTTTCGATTTTGAGTCTTGTCTTTGTTGTTAAAGTCGAAGTGTAAACTGCAGTTTTCTAAAAGAAGGTCGGCGTTCGTGAGCAGGTGCAGGCCGCCACTAAACAGCTCGTTAAGTTGCGTTTTGTTGTAAAAACCTTGATGGAGCTCGCCTTGTTCTTCGGGCTTAAGCATGCTTAATAAAGTGTTGTTGTCGATTGCCCTTAGTAGCCTATGGGTGTTGTAGTCCCTCTTTTTTCGAAAAGTAACGGTGTTTAGGGCAACACATTTTTTGGGCGGCCATTTGGTTATAAGAGACCTATTGTAGTTAAAAAGCTCTTGATGGTTGACGCCTATATATTCATTGCTTTTTAACCGTCTGTTAGGGGCGTTTTTTAGGGGGTAAACAACATAGGTGTTGGGCAGGGTTGGGGCTTCGTTTTGGAGTTTTTCGTTTTTTGCCAAAACAGAGGATAAAAAGAAATTGATGTTTTGAAACCCTTGGTTGTTTTTGGCTATGGCGATAAACTTTTGATTTGCACCCAGTCTAAAGTCTACTCCAAGAACTACAGAAACCCCCTTTTTTTGAGCCTCCATTGCAAAATACAGGCAGCCAGAGGTTGAGTTAATGTCGGCTAGGGCAATTTGCTCTGCACCGTGTTGTTGTGCTTCGGCTATGAGCTCTTTTGGAGACATTACTCCGTATTTGAAGCTGTAATATGTATGGCAATTGAGGTACATTTAGCTTTTGTTTTACGCATTCCTGTGAGCCGGCACCACATTGGGCTCCCCATTAAAAGGATTGCCTCTGCCCAAGCCATTTACTTCCATTGCCACGGTACGACGAACAGCGTTTGCACCGTAACGCTGTTTTACTTTGTCCATGGCTTGGTAAAGGTTTATGATTCTGTCATCATCGTTAAAGAGATCTATTTGGTGCCCACCACCGGCCAGGTCTGCCAGCCTAACACCAACTAGCCGTATACGTACGCGGCGACTATACATTTGATCAAAAATATCTGTTGCGTACTTAATGAGCGTGTGATCGGCGGCGGTATAGGGGATTTTCTTTTGCTTACTAATGGTTTGAAAATCAGAATATCGGAGCTTTATGCTAATGTTAGAACATACTTTTTTTGCGTTTCTTAACTCAAAAGCGAGCTGTTCTACCATGGCAACCACCATGTTTTTGAGTTTAACAACATCAATGGTGTCTTTCATGAACGTGCGTTCGGTACTTATTGATTTTTTTTCATGGTAGGGGATGAGCGGGGAGTAATCTATTCCGTTTGCCTTTTGCCACATCATTTTACCATTTTTACCAAAGGCTTTTTCCAGCAGTTCTAAAGGCATTTCTTGAAGAGTAATTATTTTTTGTACGCCCATTCTGTTGAGCAAAAAGGCGGTTTTCTTTCCTATCATGGGTATTTTTCCTACTGCAAGCGGAGCCAAAAAGGGTTTTTCGTTTCCAAGATCAATATTAATTTGGTTGTTGGGCTTGGCTTCTCCTGTGGCGATTTTGGAAACCGTTTTATTGATGGACATACCAAAAGAAATAGGAAGCCCCGTTTCTTTAGTGATTCGTTGGCGAATTTCTCCTGCCAGTTTGTAGCAGCCAAAAAACTTGTCCATTCCTGTAAGGTCTATATAAAACTCATCTATGCTGCTTTTTTCTATAACCGGAACCTTTTCTCGTATGATTTCGGTTACCATCTTAGAATACTTACTATAGGTGCCAGCTTCTCCTTTTACCACAATGCCTTCGGGGCAAAGCTGTCGAGCCATTTTCATGCTCATTCCTGAGTGCACGCCAAAGGTGCGAGCCTCGTAACTGCAGCTAGCTACAACCCCTCGGTCGCCAACACCTCCCAGCAGCACGGGTTTGTTGACTAAACGAGAGTCTTGCAAACGCTCTACCGAAACGTAGAACGTGTCTAAATCCATATGAACAATACTTTTTGACAATTAGGTTATCATTAATTAGGATTAAAATATAGCCTAAAAGAACAGAAATGGAAAGAAGAAATAAAAAAGATGTGTTTAGTGAAACAAAAAAGTCCCGCCGTTAGGCGAGACTTTCTGTATTTTGGTTGCGGGAATAGGACTCGAACCTATGACCTTCGGGTTATGAGCCCGACGAGCTACCACTGCTCCATCCCGCGATGTATGGCCGCAAAGGTAATTCATATAAATTCCTTGCACAATTATTTTTCAGATATTTTTA
>CBDUEX010000098.1:0-6161 GCA_965366305.1 uncultured Bacteroidia bacterium
CTCTACTCCCATTTCGGCAAGCACTTCATCTGCTCCGCCAAAATACTTCATTACATATAAAACATAGCGAATGTCTACTCCAATGGAGCGGCTATAGCTTTGATTCCAAGCATAATCGTTGATGGTAGCAGTATAGGCTCTGTCGAAGTTTACACCTACAATTCTGCCATACGCATCCATAATTGGACTACCACTGTTTCCTCCTGTTGTATCCATGTTGTATAAAAATGCAACAACTACCGAGTTATGGTCTGGATGTTTTAATACATCTGCAGGCTCAGTCTTTTGTAATTTCTCGATAAACTCTGGCTGCAAGAAGTAATCTTTGTTATCCGACCCAATGCTCTTTTCCAAGATACCATCAATGGTGGTAAACGGACTAAATACAACCGCATCTTCTGGCTCATAACCACTTACATAACCATATGTAAACCTCAAGGTTGAATTGGCATCCGGAATGAATACATCGCCATTTAACTCCATTTCAAGATCATTAAATCGTGGAATAATTTCATCTATGCCTGCATTAATTTCATTCATTTCACCTTGCATTGTTCTAAACACCTGGTTCAATTCGTTGGCAAATTTCACCATCTCCGATTTATTCTTAAAAAACTTCTTTGGTTTGTTATCTAATGCAAATGCACCATTAGCACTATTTGCTAAGCCCGATTTATCAAACATGATTTCGGCACAGTTCCTAATTTCTGTCTTAGTATAATCGTCAATTCTGCTCGTAAATACAGACCTAACTTCTGGAATTGAACTTTGAGAAAGACGGTAAAATAATTCGGTGAATAATGTTTTGTCCAACGATTCATTGTTTCCAATACTGAAGTACGTTCCAAATGAACGTTTTACATCCTGCATATTACTGTCGAGCAAGAGATTAATTTCGTCTTTCGACATCTTCTCGAATCGTTCGTTATAGCTTGAAATTGTTGCAGCTGCACTAAACACTCCTGTTCCATACAATTGATTCAAATACAAGTAATCCGTTATTAACTTAAACTTACGGTTATACAACTCCTTGTTCTTATCAAACAAAGGCACATACGATTTTAAATCTACATTGCTTGTTGCATATTCTTTTAAATAGGCTTGATCGTTATACGTCTTTTCTATTACATCGGTGCGTTGCAATCCTTGCATTTTCCCTTTGAAGTTTTTGGAGGTATTGTTTAATCCTGCCAAAGTTCCACTGTATTTCAACTGCTGACCTACGTCGTTTCCGGCATAGTCATTAATAGCCTTAATTTTATAATCAAACCAATCAGCAATTATTGGAAGTACGTAATCATTTTGATACGTTAAGAATTCAGCGGTTTGATTTCTGTATGTTCTACCTGGATAGCCTAAGATAAATGTAAAGTCACCATCTTTTGTTCCAGAAGGATTCACTTCTAAGAATTTTTCAGGTTGATAAGGAAGTCCGTTTTCATATGCTCTTACTACAGAGAAGTCTCCGTTATGTCTTGGCCATTCCCAATTGTCTGTTTCTCCCCCAAATTTTCCAATATTTTTTGGTGGCACATATACCAAGCGTACGTCATTTAACATTTTATAACGAAACAAGGTATACGATTTTCCTACCAACATTTCAGAAATTTCGATAGTTAAATCACTATATTTTGCTTGTTCTTCTTCAATGATAGAAGCAATATTTGCCTTAATTCTGTTTTGCTTTTCAATGGCATTTTCAATTGCATCCACGCCTTCTAATACTTCATTAGATACATCTCTAAACGAGCGTGTAATTTTACACGGAAGTGAAGTTTTAAGTTCTTGGTCATTTGATTCAGCATAAAAACCGTTTTCCAAATAATTTTGCTCCGGTGAGCTAGCAGCTGCAACAGAACCAAATACACAGTGGTGATTTGTGATGATCAAGCCTTCGTTTGAGATAAACGAACCTGTGCAACCACCAAGTCGCACTAATGCATTTACCAAGCTTGGTTTCGACTCGTTATAAATTTCGTCAACACCAATTTTTAAACCTGCTTTTTTAAGATCTAATTTAGACAAGTGACTCATCGGAAAAATTCCTTCTTCTGCTACGTCAGACTTGAATGAGAACAACAATGCTCCCAAAAACAAAATAATTATACTTTTTTTCATGTAATGTTAATTAAAATAAGACGCCTTGATAAAGTTAGTAAGTCTTTCATTACCAGACGATTTTATGTCTCGAACCTTTCCTTGCCATTCGTTCGATCCTTCAAAGATAAAAATAACATCGTCTCCAATGTCAAACACAGTTTTCATATCGTGTGTATTGATTATGGTAGTGATATTGAATTCTTCTGTAATATGCTTGAGTAATTCATCAATTACACGAGAAGTAACTGGATCTAAACCAGAATTTGGTTCATCACAAAACAGGTACTTAATATCCAACGCAATAGCTCGAGCAATTCCTACTCTTTTCTTCATTCCCCCACTAATTTCTGCAGGAAATTTATTGTTTATTCCGGCTAAGTTTACTTGCTCTAAGCAAAAATTCACACGATCATGTCTTTCTGCAGGAGTCATTTTAGTAAACATCTTGATAGCAAACTCTACATTTTGTTCAACAGTAAGCGAATCAAACAATGCCGTCCCTTGAAACAACATTCCAATTTCTCTTCGAACATCTCGCATATCATTATAAGGTAGGTTCGTAAAATCACGATTGTCGTACAAGATGTTTCCGCTGGTAGGTGTAATTAAACCAACCATGCATTTCATCAATACACTTTTACCATGCCCACTAGAACCAATAACTAGATTTGTTTTTCCTGCTTCAAACTTGGTAGAAATACCTTTAAGTACTTCCACATCGTTAAAACTTTTTCGTATGTCTCTAACTTCTATCACAGCATTAATTGTGCAAGGATGTAATCGGCAAATAAAATAGCAACTGCACTGTAAACTACAGCCTTAGTACTACTCGACCCTACTTCTAACGCTCCTCCGCTTGTATAATATCCTTGAAAACTTGAAATTGATGTTATTATAAATGCATATGTAAATGCCTTAACCAATGAAAAGAATAGGTTGTAGGGTAAGAAAGATTCTCTTGCTCCTTGTAAATATTCTTCAGAAGTTAAAATACCTGTAGCCTCACCAGCAATTATTCCTCCTAGATTACTTAAAAATATGGAAATGATAATAAGGAGTGGAATCATAATGATACCTGCTGTTATTTTTGGTAGGGCAAGGTAACTACTCGAATTGATACCCATTACTTCCAATGCATCGATTTGTTCACTAACACGCATGGTTCCTATTTCAGATGCAATGTGTGACCCAACTTTTCCTGCCAATACCAAACAAGTAATGGTTGGTGCAAGCTCTAGCATTGAAGAATCACTTACGATAGATCCAATGGTTGGATTTGAAACCAGAGGTGAAATCAGCTGATAGGCAATTTGTAAAGTTGTAACAGCTCCTTGAAAGAATGCAATAATGGCTACAATAGTTAAAGAACCAACACCAATGTTGTTCATCTCAATTAGAGTACGATCTATAAATACACTCATTTTCTCAGGACGTGAGAACATGCTCTTTAAAAATAAGAGGTATTTTCCAAACTCATAGAAAAATTTCAAATCGGCGGTAAATATAATATCTAGACGAAAGCTCTTTCATAAAATACTCCACAGTATGTTTAAAATGTGAAAACTTGATACTACACTCTTACAATCTTCTATCTTTGCTACAATGGAAAATAACCAAAGCAAAGTTGCTGTAGTAAGCGGAGGAACCAAGGGAATTGGAAGAGCAATCTGCGAAAAATTATTGATGGAAGGATTTCAAGTATTTACATCGGCTAGAACCATCGACGATAACTTTAAACATGAAAACCTGAATCAGTTTAAAGCGGACTTATCGAAAAAAGAAGAAGTACGAGCTTTTTCAAATTGGATAGTTGAACAGGTTTCTTGCATCGATATGCTTGTAAATAACGTGGGAGTATTTATTCCAGGAAAGATTTCTGAAGAAGACGATGGAGCTTTTGAGACTCAAATCAACACAAATTTGGCATCTACCTATCATCTTACAAGAAATTGTTTGCCAGCAATTAAAAAGTCAAAAGCAGGGTATATATTTAATATCTGTTCCACTGCAAGCATTACACCTTATCTTAATGGAGGTTCATATTGCATTTCAAAATACGCACAATACGGCTTAACAAAAGTACTTCGAGAAGAGATGAAAGAATTCAGAATTCGAGTAAGTGCGGTGCTACCAGGTGCAACTTACACCAGTTCTTGGTCACAATCTGACCTTCCAATAGAACGATTTACAAAACCCAAATCCATTGCTCAACTGATATGGTCCGCTTATCAATTAGACGACGAATCGGTAATGGAGGAAATCCTAATAAGACCAATGGATGGCGACATCTCATAATTATTCTTGCCCTCAAATGACAAATTGTGAAATAATTCCTATGTAAATTTGAAGAATAAATTAATTTTGGCAAACTTTTAAGACAACAACAAATGAAAAAATTTTACGTATTACTAATTTCAGCTGTACTTTTAAGCGTTCCTTCTTACGCTCAAACAGTTTCACAGTTCACAAACCTAGAGTATCAAGAAGAGAATTTAACGGTAGATGTTTCTAACTTACCTCAAATAACAAAATCAGCTGGTAAAGCACCAATTGAAACTTCATGGTTAAGTCCAGTTTCTAACTGGGAAGATCAAGGAGCTTTTTTCCAAGGAGCTAGTTTCATGAGATTACATCCAGATTCTGGTGTAGTTATCGTTCCAAGTGATGGAGGTGAGCCTTTTGGAAACGCTTTTCACTTAGTAGGTACGGTATTTCAGCCAACTGAGCCATTTTATGAGCTTCAAAGTGGTTGGTTAATGAATAGATACGATAGCTACCAAGTGGATTCTGTAAGATTCCCTTATGCTTATATCAGATATACTGATTCTATGGATGTTGCAGGTACAATGACAAACATTGTGGATACTGCAATCATTCACTTCTACAAAGCTGATCAATTAGATGATTGGTACATGAGTGCTACAGATGATAGATTTGCTATTCCTAAAGGAGATAACTTTAGTGTTGAATTATTAGGTCCTACAGATGTATTATTTACAGATACTGTATTACTTACTAAAGGAGCAGCTACTGACACTGTAAACGGAGAAACAATTGCATTAGGAACGATTCAATTCGCAATTCCTGATGGAATTAAAGATATCAGCGACAACTCTCAAACTGCAACTTACGATAACGTAGTTGGTGTTTCATTGGTATACAAGCCTATGCAACCATATAAGTTTGGTGATACGTTAGCAAGTTTTGACGACAATGCACAGCCAAAAATATTATTAAACAACTTCGGTTCTGTAACTTACGGAAACGATGGAACTGGAATGCCACAGGAGTCAAGCTTCAACAACACTTTCGTTTCAAATCGTCAAGTAAGATACGGTCAAGACTTTGGTTCTATCAGAGGTTACTTAGCTACTATGGCGTTTTTCGGATGGACTAGAGATTTCTTCTTCGATGCAGATTTCTTAGTTACAGTTGATAATCCAAGTGGTGTTTCTGCAGTAAAAGATAACTTAGGTTTATCTGCATATCCTAACCCTGCTAAAATGGGTCAAGAGATTATGGTGAAAATCGAAGAGAACGTTGCAATTGAAAATGTATCAATTACAATGTCTGATCTTTTAGGAAACGTAATCAGTGATGAATTCACTGCTGTTGGGCCAAAAGAGTTTAGCATTGCTACAGATAGATTAGCAGGTGGAGTTTACTTGATTAATGTAAAAGCAGATAATGCTTCAAGCACAATCAGAGTAGTTTTATCTAACTAATTGAGCAATCACACAAAATAATTTAAAAGCGGCTTTCGAGCCGCTTTTTTTGTGCCTGTTGTTCCCTAACTTTGGTACAACCAATTAGCCCTATGAAAAGACTTATCCAACTTTCCCTCTCACTTACTGTTTTTTTTGTTGTAACCAATGCACAAACTGTTAATCCGCTATCACCATCTCACTCTATAGATCAAGAGCCGATTCCAATTACTAACTCAGTAAATAAGACTTACCGTTGTTACACAGAATGGCTTAATCCTGTTCAGAACTGGAAAGATCAAGGAGCTTTATTTAAGGCAATTACACTAACACAATTGTATCCAGATTCTTTTGTTG
>CBDUEX010000099.1:0-6128 GCA_965366305.1 uncultured Bacteroidia bacterium
AAAAAATACCTGGAGCAGACAATGTTAAACTGTCCGTAGAAGAAGGAAGTCCTGAATTTAAAGTTATACCAAATAAAGATAGAATGCAACGTTTAGGCTTAAATACTGCTTACGTTGGAATGAATTTACGTACAGCATTTACAGGTAATGAGGATGCTACTTTAACTGAAAATGGAACAGAATATCCTATACGAATTTGGATCAATGAATTTGATAGGCAAAATTATGATGATGTAAAAAATTTAACCATAATAAATCCAATGGGGATTGCTGTAAATGTTTCTCAATTCGCGAGTGTAGAACAAGATAATTCCCCTTCATTATTAGAAAGAAAGGATCGACAACCTGCGGTTACTCTTACTGCAGATGCCCTAGGCCGTCCTTCAGGAACCGTTGCAGACGAAGTTGTTTCCTACCTTAAAGAAAACCCACTTCAAGATGGAATAGAAATGACTTGGGGAAGTGATATAAAAAGACAAAACGATAGTTTCGGTGCATTAGGCTCAGTTTTAATCATTTCTTTTTTATTGATTTATCTCATAATGGTAGCTCTGTATGACAGTTTTATATACCCATTTGTAGTGTTATTTTCTATTCCATTAGCAGCAATTGGAGCATTCTTTGCTCTTAACCTTTCAATGAGTAATTTAAGTTTATTTGCTTTGCTAGGTTTAATCATGTTAATGGGGCTTGTAGTAAAAAATGCCATTCTTATTGTAGATTTTACTAACCAACTTAAAGAAGAAGGAGTGCATTTCAAAGAAGCTCTATTACTGGCAGGTAAAGGAAGACTAAGACCAATACTAATGACAACTCTGTCTATGGTAATTGGTATGCTCCCAATTGCATTGGCAACTGGGTCAGCGGCAGAATGGAAAAATGGATTAGCTTGGGTAATAATTGGTGGTTTAATTTCATCTTTAATATTGACCGTATTTCTAGTTCCTATGATCTATTATTTGGTAGATACTGTGAAGGAAAAATGGAGCAATAAAAAGACTAATTTGACGTGAAGAAACCAGTATTTATAATATTAGCTAGCATACTAGTTCTTTCTTCATTTCAAAAAACAACAGCGGATGCTTATTCTTTAACCGTTGAAGTAAAACAATTAAGAAATTCCAAAGGAGTTGTACAATTTGCATTGTATAACAAAGATGGGTCTATTCCAGACGAACATTATAAAAACTATTATAAAATCTCAAAAGGAAAGATATTAGATCAAGCTTCAACCATAACCTTTAAGAATATCCCTTCTGGAAGATATGCCATAAACATTTTACACGACGAAAACCAAAATGGCAAAATTGACAAGGGTTTCATCTTACCTATTGAAGGGATTGGCTTTTCTAATTTTCAAGCGATAAGTCCCTTGAATCGACCAAATTTTTTAAAAGCAAGTTTTGATTTAGTACAAAGTAAAAAGATTAAAATAAAGGTGATTTACTTGTAGAAATGTGCTTAGCATTTTTGACTAATAATTCCAATATAAAAGGTTAGCATGCTTATTATTGTTAAACCCTTACAGTGAACCAAGAACTCCAAAATTTCTATCTCAGTAAAAACGAACCCGTTAAAAGTTGCCTACTAGAATTGCGAAAAATTATTCTTGCAAGTGACTCAAACGTAACTGAAACTCAAAAGTATGGAATGCCCTGTTTTTGTTTCAAGAAAAAAATGTTCTGCTACCTGTGGACAGACAAAAAAACAGAAGAACCCTACATTTTATTTGTAGAAGGGAATCACCTAAAACATGAGCTCCTAGTAGCAGGGGAAAGAGCTCGAATGAAAATTTTTAAGGCAAACTCCAATCAAGACCTCCCCATCGACACCATAAATTTGCTTCTGAACCAAGCATTGAATTTATATCGCAATGGTATCATCACGATTAAATAAGAACTACCTTTGAAATAAGAGTAACATAGTTGAAATCACAACGAATCAAATATCGAAAACGCACCAAAGAGCTGATGGAAAAACTGCTAACTATGTCGGTGACGGATCAAATGGAATTTTTGGGTCATGATGATGAAGTTGACACTCAGGCAGAAATTGAAAAAACCAAAAAAAGCTTAACTAAAATAGATCAAATTGAGTGGTTCGATTTAATTGAAATAAGCTCAAATATTGTAATAGGAAGTTGTGGGTTTCATAATTGGGTAAAAGAACACAGAAGAGCAGAAATTGGATATTTCTTACATCCTCAATTCAGGAAACAAGGTTTGATGACTGAAGCAACAAAGCAAGTTATCGACTACGGATTCAATTCTATGAATTTAATAAGGATTGAAGCATGTGTTGATCCCGATAACAAAGATTCAATAGCAATAATGAAACGTTTTGGATTTACCAAAGAGGGAGTACTACGTAGCCATTACCTCACAAAAGACAAGGTATATGATTCGGTGATTTATTCATTGCTAGTAGGTGAGTTTCACCCACAAGCTCAATAAACCTAGCTTGGCTTTCCATCATCCTATTTCGAATTTTTATTTACGTCGTTTTCCGTTCGTCGAAAAGTTAAAATAAAAAATTGCAAATTCAAAAACTCATTTAAATTTGATAGTGATATTTAAACATGCAAAAGTGACTAACGCTTTGTTTTTATTATGTTCTCTTACGTTTAGTTTTTGTATTTAAAACATCATGAAAAGAATCACACTTATACTGCTATGTGCAGTATTAATGAGCATCTCGGCATATGCTCAAACCGTAACTGCCGCTCAAGTTCCAGGACCAGTAAAAAAATCCTTAGTAACTAAATTCCCTAAAGCTACGGGTGTAGAATGGGAAAAAAGTGCAGCAAATTATGAAGCACAGTTTACCAACGGAAACGATTGGACCACTGCCCTATTTACCGCAACTGGTGAATGGATTAAAACGGAAGTCTCACTGGATACAGAAGAACTTCCCGCTACTTTAAAAACTGCAGTAGTTAAAAACTTTAAAGGATTTGAAGTAACATCTGCCACTAAATTGGTTAACAAAGGCGGAACTACTTATCTCATTCAAGTAGATAGCGAAACAGAAGGATATGAAGCCTTACTTAAAGAAGATGGCACACTAGTTAAAAAAACTAAGGTGGAATATTCAGAAGAAGATTACGACGAATCTGATGAAGATTAATTTAGAATAATTGTTATCATAAATTTAAAAGCCTTCATTTTTTGAGGGCTTTTTTATTGATTAGTATATTTGACTTTCCATGGAAGAACTTTTACAACAGCAACTTCGCAGATACAATCCAAACTTTTCGCAAGAAGAAATAAAGCGAGGTCTTCAATTCTTTGAAAAAGTAAATGTAAAAGCGAAAGAAATAGTGCTAAACTCAGGCAACATATCCGAATACATGTTTTTTTCAGAAAAATCTATTTCGAGATGTTTTTACTTAGATAAAGATGGCGAAGAGCAAACCCTCTGGATCAAACCAGAGCAACAATTTATTACAGAATATCAAAGCTTTGTTAGCGAAGAACAATCTAAATTTAGTATTCAGTTTTATGAAGATTCTGCAGTATTCCGAATTTCAAGAGCTAACCTAAAGCAATTGTATGCTGACCATAAAAATTGGGCATTATTTGGTCTACATTTAACCGAAGCACTTCATGTTGTATTAATAGATGTTTTTGTAAACCTATTAGCCAATGACGCTACTCGAAATTACCAATACATTGAATATGCGTTTCCTCGCTTTCTTAAAGTTGCTCCTCTTAAAGACATAGCCTCTATGTTGCAAATTTCACAAGTCTCGCTTTCTCGGATCAGAAGCGGCAATCAAACAAAGAACTAATTTTTTAACATTTGTAAAACGGCACTCCTAAATTATAAAGCATTTTTGCAATCATTTATATAAAACCTTATGAAATTCATTTTTACAATTCTATTCACCATCACTGCTTTTTTCGCCAATGCTCAACAAGGTAAGGCTTCCACCATTAAAAAAACATTTAATAGAAGCACTTCCGTTTCAATCCTTATAAACGCAGATGCGACTAAAATTTGGAACCTCCTGGCAAATTCTGAAAACCATGTTCAATGGAATACAACAGTGATATCAATAGAAGGCACAATAACACAAGGAGAAAAAATAAAATTAACAAGTACCTTAGATTCTTCTCGAACTTTTAAGCTTAAAGTTAAAGAGGTAATACCCAATCAAAAATTGGTATGGGGCGACGCAATGGGAACGCGTGTATATTTACTAACTCCAACTGAAAATGGAGTTCTATTCTCAATAGATGAAAAAATTGGTGGATTGATGTTTCCACTATTTGCAAATAAAATCCCTTCTTTTGATGCCTCATTTGAACAAATTGCCTTAGACCTTAAAAATGCTGCAGAAGCAAAATAACTATGGATTATAGAAAAACAATTGGAACCAAAGATCAACCATTAGTTCTTAAAACACCCCCACTTTCATCTGAATACACCATGCATGTAGATGAAAAGGACGGAAAAGATATCCTGGTTTGCACAGTAGGGAAAACCATTCTTCACTACAACATTCAATGCCTTGTTGATTTACATACTATGCTAAAAGAACGTGGTGATTGGATGCTTTTAGGCAGCAAAGACCAAAAAGTGGATACTAAGCCTGATACTGTGGAACATTGGGGAAGAGACGAAAACAATCCCGTTGGAGGATGGTACGGGCTTAAAAATGGCTTTAAAGGGCGATTTGGAATGTATATTCCACCTCTTATGGAACACCTCGGCCTAGCAGAAGTAGAACATGAAAAACGCAACAATCGTATGCGAGCAATCTGACAAATAAAATAATCTTCATCTAAAAATAATTGTAACACACTATTCAACTTTGAATTACTTTTGATAGTATATAAAAACACATTTTCGATCACACATTAGACCGTAAATTACTATTCAGCTCCATGATTCAGAACATTGAGAATATTGAACTACAATATTTAACTCCAAACGACTATCAAGATTTAAAGCAGGCAATGATTGAAGCATACAGCAGTATGCCCAATGCCTATTGGAAAGAAAAGCAAATCACCGCATTAATTGATAAATTCCCAGAAGGCCAAGTTGTCCTTAAGGTAAACAATGAACTTGCAGGTTGTGCCCTTTCTATAATTATTGATTATGACAATTTAGAAGACCAACATACGTATAAAGACATTACAGGTGGATTCACATTTGATACCCACGATGATGATGGAGATGTACTTTATGGAATTGATGTTTTTATTAAACCAAACTATCGTGGACTTCGATTAGGTAGAAGATTGTATGATTACCGCAAAGAACTTGCAGAAAAGTTAAACCTAAGAGGAATAGCCTTCGGTGGAAGAATCCCAAATTATCACAAATTTGCCGATGACCATTCTCCTAAAGAATACATTGAAAAGGTAAAACGTAAGGAAATTCATGATCCTGTTTTAAGCTTTCAAATTGCCAATGACTTTCACCCATCTAAAGTATTAAAAGGATACTTAGAAGGTGATGAAGCTTCAAATGAATTTGCTGTTCTTTTGGAATGGGACAACATCTACTACGAAAAGAAAACCAAAAAAGCGGCCACCAAGAAAAAAATCGTCCGTTTAGGATTAATTCAATGGCAAATGCGATTGTACAAAAACATGGAAGAGCTTATGCAACAGGCTGAGTTCTTTGTGGATGCAGTTTCTTCTTACCGCTCTGATTTTGCACTTTTCCCAGAGTTTTTTAACGCACCTTTGATGGCTGAAGATAACCACCTCGCCGAGTCGGAAGCAATACGAAAGCTAGCAGAGTTTACACCTGAAATTGTACAAAAATTTTCAGAATTAGCTATTTCATACAACATCAATATTATAACCGGTAGTATGCCCGAAATGAAAGGCGAATTGCTCTATAATGTTGGCTATTTATGCAAAAGAGATGGAAGTTTAGAGCGATATGAAAAACTCCATGTTACTCCAGATGAAGCAAAAATTTGGGGAATGCAAGGAGGCAGTGAAATCAAAACCTTTGATACCGATTGTGGTAAAATAGGGGTACTTATTTGCTACGATTCTGAGTTTCCAGAACTAAGTCGACTGCTTGCCGACGAAGGAATGGACATTCTCTTTATTCCTTTCTTAACTGACACACAAAACGGATATTCACGTGTTCGCCATTGTGCA
>CBDUEX010000100.1:0-6120 GCA_965366305.1 uncultured Bacteroidia bacterium
ATTTTGATGTCATGTTCAGAATACCTTTGAGATTTACCTGATGTAAGAGATTCTGTTGTGAGCGTAATTTTGTCATCATCCTCACGTTTCAGTTTTACTGTACCAACAAATCGCTCCATGGTGGAACCATCTCCTGAATAAAAAGGTTTATCTCTAGGGAACTCAATTGTCATTACTGTTCCAATTTCACTGTAAGGTCGTGTAATTTTAACAAGGATCTTTCCCGCTCTGTACTTTCCGTCTTTGCACAATAAGCCACTTGGTTCTGCACCAAGACTTCCAAAGTCGATTTCAAAATCGACTCCTGTTCCATCAATAAACAAAACATCATTGTATGTGATTATTGCATCGCTTGGAAGCAATTCATTCTCTTTCTTTTTGAATGCATCATGACTTGACGCCAAATCATCTAAAACATCAAAGGTTGAGATTAACTCAGAAAGTGTTTCAAGAGAAGTAAGAGTAGATTCATTACTTTCCTTAATCTCAATAACTGGTTCCTCAGCACAACCACCAAAAAGAAATACCACAAGGGTAATTACCGCTATAAATGTAGATTTAACCAAATCCTGTAAACTTGGTGGCAAAAGTAGTGTGCCTTTTTAAGTTTTGATTTAGCTTTGAGCAATATTTCAGTAATAAGATTCATTAATTGGACATAGAAGAGCTTCGGCAGACATTATTTATTGAGGTTTTGCTTCCACTTAACCTAAAAAGTACTTTTACTTATCGTGTTCCTCATCAATTAAATGAGGAAATAATAATCGGTAAAAGAGTAAGTGTTCCTTTTGGCAAAAAGAAAATAATGGCCGGTTTGATCTATTCCATCTCTGAAAAACCCCCAAAACAATACGAAGCTCGCTACATTTTTGATGTAATTGATAATGAACCTATTGTGGAGGATGCACAATTACAGCTTTGGAATTGGATTTCGTATTACTACATGAGTTCCATTGGCCTGGTTTATAATGCAGCTATGCCAGCTGGGCTAAAACTTGAAGGTGAATCCAAAATGATTCTTCATCCTGACTACAGTGAAGGCTCCGTTACCTTAGATGATAAAGAAACGGTAATTGTAGAAAGCATAAAAGCGGGAAAAGAACTGACGATAAGTCAAGCTGCAAGCTTATTAAAGCTTAATACCATTCATAAATACATCAAATCGTTATACCTTAAAGGAGTAATCCTTCTTAAGGAAGATATTAATGAAGTTTACAAACCAAAACTCATATCCTACATTAGCATACAGTCTGAATATCAGAATGATGCACAGCTAAGTGAATTATTTAACTCCCTAGAAAAAAGGGCTAAGCAACAATTAAAGGTGCTTATGACTTTTATTCAAATTGCAGGAACTGATGGGGAAATTGAAAAATCTGAACTGGTAAAAGCAGATGTTTCTGCACCCGCAATAAATGCATTAATAACGAAGGGAATTCTGTTTCAAGACCAACGAGCAAAGTCACGGATTGAGTTAACCGATGGTGATACTGAAATTGAAGCATTGCAACCAGAACAAGCAGATGCTCTGATTAAAATTAACGAAGCATTTAGTGAGTTTAAACCCGCTTTATTGTTTGGCGTTACGTCGAGCGGAAAAACACATATTTATTCGCATCTAATTCAGGAACGTTTAGCCAAAGGCAAGCAAGTACTTTATCTTCTTCCAGAAATTGCATTAACAACGCAACTTATACAACGCCTACAACAATACTTTGGTAGCCAGTTAGTGGTATCTCATTCAAAGTTTAGCAACAATGAACGTGTAGAGGTTTATCATGAAATTGCAAAGGGAACTCCCTTGCTTATAGTAGGAACACGAAGTGCTATTTTTCAGCCATTTAAGAATCTTGATTTAATTATTGTAGATGAGGAACATGAAAGCAGCTACAAGCAACATGAGCCCTCACCCCGATTTCATGCGAGGGATACGGCTCTTTACCTCGCGGCTAAAAATAAAATCAATATTCTACTTGGTAGTGCTACACCCGCTTTAGAATCTTATTTCAATGCATTACAAGATAAATATGCACTCATTCCCTTAACAAAAAGGTACGACAATGCCATTTTGCCTCAAATTGAAGTGGTTGATATGCAGCTGCAAAAGAAACAGAAGCGAATTCGAGGCATATTTAGCGATACACTACTAAAAGCGATTGAAGAAAATAAGGCCAACGGCAAGCAAACCATCCTTTTCCAAAATAAAAAAGGCTATGTGCCTGTGTTGGAATGCAATGTATGCAGTTGGACTCCAAAATGTAAAAATTGTGATATTTCACTAACCTATTACAAGTATCAAAACAACCTCAGATGTCACTACTGTGGATATACGCAACCTGTCATTAATCAATGTGCGGCATGTGGAAACAACGGAATTGAGCTAATTGGATATGGAACCGAGAGAATTGAAGATGAATTGAGCTTGTATTTGCCCGAATTGAGCATCAAAAGACTCGACTACAATACTACCCGATTAAAGAATTCTCATAAAAAGATAATTAAAGAATTTGCAGATGGCAACATTGACGTGTTGATAGGCACACAAATGGTTGCCAAAGGATTGGATTTTGAAAATGTAACAATGGTTGGTGTGCTAAACGCGGATCACCTACTTAACTTTCCAGATTTCAGAGCTAACGAGCGTACGTTTCAATTGCTTACTCAAGTGGCTGGAAGAGCTGGAAGGAGAAAAGACCAAGGGATAGTGTATCTTCAAACTTCCAAACCAAATCATTTTATAATTGAGCGAATAGTAGACAATGATTATACAGGGATGTATGAAACCGAAATTACTGAACGTCAAAACTTCCATTATCCTCCCTATAATCGTTTAATTAAGATTACGTTAAAACACAAAGATGCATTAGAACTATACAAGTTAGGTGTTCACTGCAAAAGCCATTTGACTTCTTATTTTGGAGATCGACTGTTGGGGCCAGAAAAACCCTATGTGAGTAAGATTCGCAATCTTTATATTTTAAACTTTGTAATTAAAATTGAGAATACTGGAAACAGTATAAAAGAGGAAAAACGTAAGTTAAGAAAGGCGATTTCTGAATTAGAACAGGATAAAAGATACAACACTACCCGAATTATACTGGACGTAGACCCACTTTAGGCCTTTCAAGTTGCACAACAACTTAGCCTCACCTAACCCCTATTTTGCTACTTTTTAAGTCATTTACTTATATATCAATACCCTTTATGATATTGCTCAATTAGGAGCACTATTCACGATTTTACCTTTGGACCATCATAAGGCATAGAAACAAGTTAGTGTCTGTGAAACTTAAAAAAAGATAAAATGAAAGATATCCTAATTCTAGGTGCTGGAACGTCAGGAACAATGATGGCGAATCACCTACGAAATGAATTAAAGAAAGAAGATTGGAATATTACAATTGTAGACAAAGACAAAACCCATTACTACCAACCAGGATTTCTCTTTTTACCCTTTGACATTTATAAATCAAAACAAGTAAAAAAATCGATTGATAAGTTTATTCCTAAAGGAGTAAATCTTGTTCGCGAGGGTATTCATAAAATTGACAAAGAGAATGACACGGTTATTCTAAAAGATGGAAAAGAAATAAAGTATGACATCTTGATTATAGCAACTGGTACTGATATAGCTCCTCAAGAGGTTGATGGAATGCTTGGAGACCACTGGCAGCAAAGCGTTTTTGACTTTTATACTTATCGCGGTGCAAAAAACCTTAGAAATAAATTACGCGAATGGGAAGGTGGTAAATTGGTTGTTCATATTTCAGAAATGCCTATTAAATGTCCTGTAGCACCATTAGAATTTGCATTCTTAGCTGACTCCTTTTTCATTAATAAAGGAATGAGAGACAAGGTAGATATCACTTATGTAACTCCTATGGATGGTGCCTTTACCAAGCCTAAAGCAAGTAAAGAACTAAACTACTTATTAGAAGAAAAGAACATAGCAATTATTCCAAATTTCAATATTGAATCTGTTGATGGTGTCAATAAAAAGATTATTGATTACGGAGGTAAAGAAGTGGAATACGACTTGCTTGTTACCGTGCCTACCAACATGGGCGATGAGATGATAGAACGTTCTGGTTTTGGGGATGAATTAAACTTTGTTCCTACCAATAAAACCACACTTCAAAGTACTGTAAAAGACAACATTTTTGCTATTGGAGATGCTACCAATATCCCAGCCTCAAAAGCTGGTTCTGTTGCACATTTTGAAGCCGAAATCCTAACAGAGAACATCATCCGATTTATAGCTGGCAAGCCGCTTAAAGAAACCTTTGATGGACATTCCAATTGTTTTATTGAGACTGGTCATGGAAAAGCATTACTAATAGACTTCAATTACACCCATGAGCCCACTACAGGCAACTTCCCTATTCCGGGGATTGGACCATTAAAGTTGTTAAAAGAAACGCATATGAATCACATGGGAAAATTAGCGTTTCGTTGGATTTATTGGAACATGTTGATCAAAGGAAAACATATCCCATTTGTTTCAGCAACAATGAACGAAGCAGGGAAAGATCTAGCAGAAGAAACCGTTTAAAAAATATATAAAATTATGACAGAAAGAACATATGCAGGTATCTGTGTAAGATGTAGCGATCAAGGATACTTAGAAGATTTAAAAAATTGGACCAAAGAGATTGGGAATGAGATTGCCCAGGAAGAAGGCATTCAAATGACTGATAAACATTGGGAAGTTATAGATTATCTTCAAACAGAGTGTAGAAACGAAGTTCCATTAACAATTCGAAAAGTTGGGAAAAGCGGTGTTACAACTATTAAAGAGTTTTACGCGTTATTTCCTGAAGGTCCGCTTAAAAAAGCAAGCAGAATTGCAGGAATTCCTAAACCCGTAAGTTGTATCTAAAAAAGTAAAAATTATGAGTGAAAATGGAAAAGTAAAAAAAATGATGATAATCATGTCCAAAGCTACTTTGGAGAATGTTTATGCAGGTTTTATTTTGGCAAATGGTGCTAGAATGGAAGGAATTCAATCGGAAATGTTTTTTACATTTTTTGGGCTAGAAGCGATACAAAAAGACAAATTGAATAAGCTTCATGTGGCTACCGTAGGAAATCCAGCCATGCACATCCCCACTTTGGTAGGCGGATTACCAGGCATGGAAGGACTAGCTACCAAGATGATGAAAGACAAGATGGAAAAATTAGACATTCCACCCGTGGATGAGTTTTTAGAAATCTTAACAGCATCAGGTTGTAAAATGTGGGCTTGTAAACTTGCAATGGATATGTTTAAAATTGAAGAAAAAGATTTGATAGACGACCTCGATGGCATTCTAACTGTAGGGCAATTCTATGAGAGAGCTGAAGGTGATGGCACCCATGTAATCTTCATTTAGCTTGCTGAAGAGCTATCAAACTATGAAAACTTTATTTTTTATCACGAACAGTGCAACAATTTTGGCATGATATTGGTCTAACTTTGTAACAGATGAAACAACTATTTATTCTAGTTGCACTTTTTGCAACTTTTACAAGCTTCGCACAAACACCAAAAGCAACTTTTGATAAGAAAGGACTGGAGTTCCGAGATATTAAAGAAGGTGATAAACTTGAGTTCTATTACTATTTCACTAATACTGGAACTGCCGATTTAATTTTAAAAGGAGTACATCCTACCTGCGGATGCACTGTAGCCGAATGGCCGAAATACAGTATCGCTCCGGGCAAACGAGATTCAATTTTTGTTAGTTTTGATACGGAAGGCAGACCAGGATACAATGCTAAAGGGGTAAATATTCATAGCAATGCCGGTGAAATAAGCTTGGTATTTGAAGCATATGTACTTCCAAAACCAGGAACAGATCCTTTCAAAGATGAAAAGGAGAATAGCACTGAAGAGTAGCTTATTTTTTAATATTTCGTGTATATAAAATAGATCCAAGCACTCCAATTCCAGTAAGTATTATGCTGTAAGGCAGCACAATGTACGTTCCTTGGCCTAGGTAGGCATTTATTAAAGTAATTAGTGTAATAATTACACCTGCACTTATTGCAATAACACCAACTATCATATATTCTCTTCCTAAGTTTTTACTTTGCTTTCTAAACTCATTCTTTTATTTTAAATTATCCAATACACGAAAT